>CAYHBC010000008.1:11472-24374 GCA_964354775.1 uncultured Dehalococcoidales bacterium | reverse complement strand
CGCTGAAGCATCCCGAGCTGGGAGCGGAGCTGAGAGAGTATCTGGGGCAGCTCCTGGAAAATCAAAAATAAAAAAGCAAAAATCAAAATGACAATTCAAAATGTAAATATTTCTCCCCGTTGGCTAACGGGGAGTTAGAGGGAGGGGGAAATTCACCCTCCCCCTTCGACAAGCTCAGGGCAGGCCCTAACTTAGATATTTGTAGTTGCCTGATTCATCAGGCTGCCCAATCCGTTGGCTAACGGATGGGCAACTACATCCCGTCAAGGGAGAGGGTCACCTTTTAATTGTCATTGCGAGCCCGTTGGCTAACGGGCGGGGCAATCTCGCCTCAGGAGCTTTCACCCTTCTTCGTGGGGCGGGGTGGGGGGCACCGCGCCTTCCTGCTGTAAGATATCCATAAGGCGGGCAGCCCGGGGGTAGCCGATGCGCAGGCGGCGCTGGAGAAAAGAAGCGGAGAGCTGCTCATGCGCTCCCGCCAGCCGCCTCGCCTCCTCCAGGAGGGGGTCCTCTCCCCCGACAGCCTTCTGCCCCGGCAGTGGCAGCTCGCCCATTCCCACAAAATTTACCTGGCTTACCCCGGGTCTACTCTGGCTTCCCCAGAAGTAGACCAGCTTCTCCATCTCGGCATCGGAAACGAATGTTCCCTGGAGGCGCCGCGGCTTTCCCGCCTCGGTAGGCATATAAAGCATGTCGCCCCGTCCCAGCAGCTTCTCGGCGCCGACCATATCCAGAATGGTGCGGGAATCGACCTGGGAGGTGACGGCAAAGCTCACCCTGGTGGGGAAGTTAGCCTTAATAAGCCCGGTGATTACATCAACTGAGGGGCGCTGCGTGGCGACGATAAGGTGGATGCCGGTAGCCCGCGCCAGTTGAGCCAGTCGGCAAAGACCTCTCTCCACCTCGTCAAAGGCAGCCATCATCAGGTCAGCCAGCTCGTCAATGACCAGCACCAGGTAGGGCAGAGGTCCCTCGCCGAACCTGTCCCGGGCTGGCTTTACCTCGCCGGCGGCGGACTTCTGACAGGCTTCATTATAGCCCTCAATGTTGCGCACTCCCGCCTGGGCAAACCGGCGATAGCGCTTGTCCATTTCCTGATTAAGCCACCTCAGCGCCGTCAGGGCTACCTCGGTATCCACTATCACCGGGGCAACTAAATTGGGCATTCCATTAAAAACGACCAGCTCCACCCTCTTGGGGTCGACCATAATGAAACGGACATCATCGGGGCTGTTATGCAACAAGAGGCAGCAAATACAGGAGTCCAGGCAGACGGTCTTACCGCTGCCTGTGGCGCCGGCAATGAGCAGGTGAGGCATTTTAGCCAGGTCAGCCACAATCGCCTCGCCGCCGGCACCCTTCCCCAGGGCGACAGCCAGCTTTGATTTAACCTTAGCCTTCTGAAAAGCCGCCGTCTCTATCACGCTGCGCAGGGAAACCGCCCCGAATATGGTGTTGGGGACTTCAACGCCGACCACCGACTTCCCGGGGACGGGAGCCTCAATCCTGACGCTGGGGGCGGCTAAAGCCAGCGCCAGGTCATTAGCCAGGGAGGTTATCCGCTCCACCCTGACCCTAGTCCGCGACACTTCCTGCCCATCTTTATATTTCCTGTCCCACCCTGGCTCAACGCCAAACTGCGTTACCGTGGGACCGATGTTAGTCTGCACCACCTTAGCTTCCACTCCGTAGCTGGCTAAGGCTTCTTCAATCAACCGCGCCCGCTTGGTGACCTCCTCGGGGTTTAGCTCCACCTCCACCGGCTTATCCAGAATATCAATAGGGGGAAGCCGCCAGCCGCCGGGAGTAACCACAGGCTCGCGCTCTGCCACGAGCTGCTTCACCTCGGCAACGGCAGCCTGCCCTGACGGAGCCGGGGCAGGAGCAGGCTCGCCAGGAGCGGTCTCCGCGGGAACGCTGGGAGCCACCGCCGCCCTGCGGCGGCGAAGGGCACGCCGGTAAGCTCTCCCGATAACAGCGAGGATGCGCCATGTCTGGCGGGGGGCGAGGAAAATGAGCCCGAGGAGGAAGAGCCCGGCTATTCTAAGACCACCGATAACATCCTGAGACCCGGCTATCCACTGCCCGATTTTGCCTCCCAGCGTAGCCTCCTGGAAAGCGCCAGGATGGAAAAAGGAAAGCAGCCCCCAGACAGCCGCAAAGAGGACAATTCCTCCCACGACCAGATTCCAGTATCTTGCCTTCCTGGTAAACGAGCCCCAGCGCTTTTTGAGCTGCTCCAGATGCTCTCCCCCCATCAGCCAGATTGCCACGGCGATAGCAACGACTAGCAAGACCAGCCCCAGACCGAACAGGGTAAACACCGCAACCCCCCAGGTGATAATAACGGGGATAAACAGGAACAGCAGCCCCACGATGGCGAAAACTAATATAACCCTCCATAGCCAGCGGTTAGCCAGAAAACCCAGATTCGGCTTCGGCGGTGAATGTCCCTCCGTTTCCCTTCGTTTTGCCTTAGGCATAGAAAATCTATACCTCCACAACTATCGGGATGATTACCGGATGGCGGTGGGTCTGTTTATAGAAGAAATCCCCCAGGAGGGTCTTGAGCTTAGTCTCAACAAGCCTTCGCTCGGAGAGGCAGGCGGGGTCCTTTTTCAGCCCTTCCGCCACCACGTCCCGACTCTCTTCAATCAGCCTGTCCCCACCCTTATCACCAACAAAGCCGCGAGCCAGGACCCTGGGGGCTCCCACCAGCCTCTTCCCCCGGGCGTCGATAACCACCGTTACGGCGACAACTCCGTCCTGGGAAAGCTGCTTCCGGTCGTGAAACATAGCGCTGTCCAGGGCATAAGTCATTGAGCCCTCAACATAAATATCCTTCAGCGAAATCCGTCCCACGACCTTCCCCTTTTCCGCTCCTAACTCCAGTATATCGCCATCCTCGAGAACGAAGGTGCTCTCTTTGGCTATGCCCAGGCTCTGGGCTAACTGGGCGTGGAGGCTTAAGTGGCGGTACTCACCGTGAACGGGGATAAAGAACCGGGGCTTGACCAGGGTGAGCAAGAGCTTCAGCTCCTCCCGGCTGCCGTGCCCGTGGACATGGACCTGGGATAGCTTGTCATAGAGCACATAAGCGCCCTGCCGGAAAAGTTGGTCTATGGTCTTATTAATCAATGCCTCGTTGCCGGGAATAGCGGTCGCCGATATGACCACGGTGTCGCCGGGAACGATTTTCACCTGCTCATGGTCTTCATTGGCGATACGCACCAGGGCGGAGGTAGGCTCGCCCTGGCTCCCCGTGGTCAGTATCACCACCCGGTTATGTGCCAGAGATTTAAGCTCATCTGCCTGGCAGAAAATGCCCCGGGGAGCGGTAAGATAACCCAGCTCTAGCGCTACTTTGGTTATGTCCTTCATGCTGCGTCCGGTGATGAACACGCGGCGATTATGCCCCGCAGCAGCATCAATTACCTGCTGGATGCGGGAAACGAGAGAGGCGAAGGTGGTTATAATCACTCTCCCCGAAGCCCCGGCGACGATGTTGTCCAGGACATCGCCGACCACCCTCTCGGAAGGAGTGTATCCCGAAAGCTCAACATAGGTGGAGTCGGAGAGAAGAAGCAAAACGCCCTTTCCGCCTAGCTGGGACAGCCGGCTGAGGTCGGTCGGCGCGTCAATGATGGGGGTATAATCAATCTTGAAATCGCCGCTGTGCACCACGATGCCTAAGGGGGTATCAATGATTAACCCCCTAGCATCGGGAATGCTATGGCACACCGGGAAAAATTCCACGGTAAAGCTACCGAGGGCAACCTTGTCCCCCGTGGAAACGATATGTAACTTGGGCTTGCCCTTCATACCCCGCTGTCGGAGCTCCACGGAGAGCAGCTTAGTGGTAAGCCGGGCGGAGTAAACAGGACAATCAAGCTGAGGCAGGAGGTAAGGCAAAGCGCCGATGTGGTCTTCATGCCCGTGGGTGATGAGCATCCCCCTTATATTCCGCCGCCTCTTCAGAAGATAGCTGATGTCGGGGATGAGAAAGTCGGCTCCGAGCATCTCGGCACCGGGAAACATAAGCCCGGCATCAATGACGATTATATCGTCACCGTATACCAGGGCCATCATGTTCTTACCAATCTCGCCCAGCCCACCCAGCGGAATTACGCTCAGTTTGCCCGCCATAGCCTCAGCCTAAAACAACTCCAGTTGCCGCGCCCCGACCCCCTGGGGCATCTGTTCAAATTCAGCCAGTATCCGGGGAATCCGCAGCATATCAGCCTCAATTATCTGGCGCAGGCTCCCCTGGTGAAGGGCAGCAGCGGGGTGATACACCGGGTAGTAAACGACATTATTCTCTTTGCGGGGCTTCCCATGAACTTTGCTGATGCTCTCCCCGGGGAAATACCTTGCCATGGAGTAGCGTCCCAGGGTGATAATCACCCGGGGCTGGATTATCTCCACCTGGCGGTCAAGCCATTTGCGGCAGGACTGTATCTCGTCGGGCAGGGGGTCACGGTTTTGCGGGGGGCGGCACTTAATCACATTGGCAATATAGACCTGCTCCCGCTTCAGCCCGATGGAGGCCAGCAACTGGTCTAAAAATCCCCCTGCCGCCCCGACAAAAGGACGCCCCTGCTGGTCTTCATTCCAGCCCGGCGCTTCACCGATAAAAAGCAACTCGGCATCCTCAGGACCTTCGCCGGGCACCACCCTGGTGCGGTGCCGGGCAAGCTCACAATCCCGGCAGGCGGCAATCTCCTGATAAAGCTCGGTCAATTCATTCTTCCTCATCGCTTTCGCCCTGCTCCCAGATAGGCTCGGTAAAATGGTCGATAAACTCCGCCGTAGCCAGCTTAACTATCTCGCCCATCTCCTCCTTTGACTGCCGTGCGATTTCGCCGAGCTCGGCTAAGTCAATGCCGGCCCCCAGCATCCGGGTTAAAACTCCGAGCACGGCATAAGATGCTCCGGGATTGGCGAGCTGCACTGCGTGCGTGGGCACCTCTCCCAGCAAACAGATGCCGTCGATATTGCGCTCCTTAGCCATTCCCAGAAATAAGCCGTTCAGCCCGGCAATGCGAAGCCTGCCTTTAAGCACCACATCGTATTTCTTCAACTCCTTGATGAGCTCGTGCTTTGTAGCCACCGCCCAGACCTTTGAGTCCTCGCTATGGTGGATATGAGTTACCGTAGCAGCGCAGCTATATACCCGCTCCACCTTGAGTCTCTGGGCAACGTCCAGGACATAGGATAACAGCTCATATCCCTTGGTGCTGGGCTGCTCTTCACCGATGAATATTATTAGCCCCTTCCGGGTCTTATCGTCCTCCCAGTAATAGAACTTACTCTGGGGGAAATGAGGCTCCTCAATCACATTGTCCTTGACCATGACGCCCACAGGCTCAAAGAAGCTAACCGGGTCTATTTCCCCTATCTCCCGGGCGTTCAGCTTGTCCTTCAAATAGTTCGCCACGATTAAGGAGACATTGCCGATGCCGGGCCATGAAGCCAGCATAACGCAGCTTTTGGGATGAGGTTCTTCGTAAAGCCTTAAAATACCTTTCATGCTTTTGCCGCTACGGACAACCGGGGACAATATAAATGAGGAAGGCGAAAAATTCCATCAACCCACCTTGCCTCGCTCCCGATAGCAATGATTTCCCTTAAAACCTGATAGACATTGCCCGAAATCATGGTATCCTTCACCCGTCCGGAGATATTCCCGCGCTCCACTTTGTAACCCAGCAAGACATTACCACTGAAGTCGCCATTAAGCAAATTACCCTGCGTCCCGCCCATAAGCTGCTCCACCACCAGACCTTCTTTTATATCCCCGACCATATCCTCAAATTGCCCCCTCCCCTCCTCTATCACCAGCGAGCTTATGCCGGGAGCGGGGAGCCTGTCACCCATCCGCCGGCCGCTGCCGGTGCTTTTTTTACCCGCTAATGCCGCGGTGGGCAAATCATACAGAAAATTCGCCACCACGCCCTGGCTGACCAGGGGTATTCGCCGGCTGGGCACGCCTTCGCCGTCACAGGGGCAGCTCCCCGGCCGATAAGGCAAAGTGGCATCGTCCCACAAGGTGAGCTTGGGGTCAAAGACCTCCTCTCCCAGCCTGTCCTGCAGCGGCGAAGCCCCGTCAAGAACCGCCCTGCCACTGAAAGCAAGCACCAGCGGAGCGAGCAGGGCGCTGGCTACCCCCAGGGGAGTGAAGATAACCGGCATCTGCCCCGGGGATATAGCCGCCGTCGACTTAGCCCGCTCCAGTTGCGTAATTACCCTCCCCGCCAGAGGAGAGATGTCGCTGGAAAAACGGCAGGAGCTTTCGCTATCGCCAACAAGAAGCATATCGGTGCCCTGCACCAGCATGCCCTCCAGGGTAACGCTGAAGAAGCTCTCCTCCCAGTCAGCCTCGCCGCCCCGGGAATTGACCAGGTGGACCGAGCTTGTCCCCCGGATTACCCCGGCATCGCAGAGGAGGTCGGGAGCGTGCTCCCTGACTCTGGCGATAAGCTCGCTGCCAAGCTCGACCATCCGCTTCATACTCAGCCGGGGCACTCCGGCATCGAAAACATCAATTGGGGGATAGTCCCTGGCGGAAGGGAATTCAAAATTAGCCCGGGGACCGAACGGCGCTGTCTGGACAGCCATAGCCACCAGGGTCTCCACATCGCCCGCGCCCTGCCCCACGGCGAAACCCACTTTGCCCTCCCTGAAAATCCGCAGGGCGATGGCGGTGCTCTCCCCGGACTGAATCTGCTTCAACCGGTTAGCCTCAAAATGAACCGGCACCATCTCCGTGGAAACCTCAAAGACCTCCGCCTGCTCCGCCTTCTTCCCTGCGGAGCCGAGGAGCCTCAAGAGCTGCTCTCTTTGCTTTTTCATAGATTGCCACGCCCGTCAGTTGACGGGCTCGCAATGACAATTAAAAGGAGTCTTTCTCCCCCTCCCTCTAACTCCCCGTTGGCTAACGGGGAGAAATTTTTTACATTTTGAATTGTCATTTTTACTTTTGATTTTTGTTTTTTTTCATCTGCCCCCGACCAGGCAATGCCGAATTCTGATATGGGGGCTGCCGTTGGAAACGGGAAGCGGAGACTGCCCTCCCTTGCCGCAGCCTCCGCCCTGGTTCAGAGCTAAATCGTTGCCGACGGCGTCTATATTGCCCAGGGTAACAAAGACATTGCCCGTTAACACCACGGGGCGTAATAGCTCCGCCAGCTTCCCCTCCCGAATCATATACGCTTCGCCGGCGGAAAAGGTGAACATCTCCAGGCTGCTCGTCCCCCCATACCAGTCGCGGACATAAACGCCCTCCTTGATTTCGCCGAGCATCTCCTCAAAGGAGGCCTTCCCCGGCTCAATGAAGGTGTTGGTCATCCGCACTATGGGAGGGAAGAGGTAATTGATGGCGCGGGCATTCCCGCTGGGCTTCTCCGCCATCCGGGAGGCCGTCTCCCGGGAATGGAGCCGTCCCACCAGGACGCCCTCCCGGATAAGGCAGGTCTTCTCCGCGGGCATCCCTTCATCATCATATTTATAGCTTCCCCTCAAGCCGGGGATGGTGGCATCATCAACGATGTTGAGGTGTTTTCCCCCGAACCTCTTTCCCAGGACCATAACCTGCCTGAGCGGCTCGTTCTGGTAGACATAATCCGACTCCGAGAGGTGACCGAAGGCTTCGTGGACAAAAACGCCCCCCAGTATGGGGTCTAAGATGACGGTGTATTCACCGCCTTTCACCTGGGGGGCGTGGAGGAGGGCGGCGGCACGCCGCGCTATTTCCTTTACCTTGGTGTGCAGATTCTCCACCGCTGAAAAGTCTCCCACGCTGCCCAGGCTTAACCCCGCCTGCTGGATTTCGCTATTTTTTCGCGCGATGGCGGTCAGCCGCAGGGTCAGGTCGGGCTTTTCCTGCTCAATATAGCTGCCCTCGGAACTGGCAAAAATAACTCTGCGGCGGACATCCCGGTAGGCAATGCGGGAGTCCTGAATGTCCGGCGAGGTGAGCATAGCCGAGTTATATTCGTCAAAGAGCTTTTTTTTCTCCGCCAGGGGAATGCCCGAAGCATCCTTTTTTACCCTCACCTCCACCACCTCCACCACCGGCTCCCGCCGGGGAAGCTCAAAAGCCTCTCCTTGAGCCAGCTTCGCCTGCTTGACCGCCAGGGCGACATAGTGGCTCAACCTCTCCGGGGAGCTAAAGCAGGCAAAGCCCCAGCCTCCACCGACCAGAGCCCGGACATTGCCCCCGGAGCTATAGCTCCGGCTTACCTCCTCCAGCTTCCCACCGCGGTAGCTAATCTGGGTGGTCTGGCTTTGCTCAAAACGAACCTCGGCATAGTCGGCGCTACATTGCGACAGGACGCTCTTAAACCGGTCACGCATTGGAAAGACTCATCATGGATTTTTGACCACCGCTTATTATATACTTTTAGGGCATACCCCGAAATAGCGAGAAAATTAAGGAGGGCGTTAGATGAGGTCCAGCTTGATTGGTAAGATTGAAAAAGCCCGAATTTATGCCCGTGAGCCGCAGAGGGTCACCTTTTCCTCCCTGGCGGCGGACTTTCGCGGCGAGCATAATTTACACAAGCTGGACTACCACGAGGGGAAATGGCACTGCTCCTGCCACTTCTTCTCCCAGTGGGGAATATGCAGCCACATTATGGCCTTACAGCAAATGCTGCCCCAAATGCTGCCCCCCGAAGCCCTCGTCTCCCCTATGACTGAGCCCGCCAAGCGCTAGGTGGCTTCCCCCTGGCTATTTCCCCCTGTCCTTCAGGGCTTCGGCGACCACGAACAGGGAGCCGGTAACCACGACGAGGTCGTCCTCCTTCGCCAGGGAGAGGGCGAGGGCAAGAGCCTCAGGAATGCTGGGGGCGACCTGCGGCGTAACGCCGCTCCGGGCAAATGCCGCGGCGGCATCTTCGGCAGAGGCGGCACGGGGATGCGAAGAACGGGTAACAATGACCCGGGGCGACAGGGAAGCCAGCTCCGCCGCCATCCCGGCTACATCCTTGTCCACCGAGGTGCCAAAAACAATAAAGAGCTCGCTATAACGGAAATAAGCGGGGATATTCCCAACAAGCCTCCTCATGGAGGCGACATTATGAGCGCCGTCAACCAGGACTACCGGCTTATAGCTCAAAATCTGGAACCGCCCCGGCCAGCGGACCTCCGCCAGCCCCGAGACGATGTCCTCCGGCGATAGAGAGACCCCCCGGTCGCTCAAGACCTCCGACACCGCCACTGCCGTGGCGGCGTTCTCCACCTGGAAATCCCCCAGGAGGGGGATGGTAAGGCGATAGACCCCTTTCCGCCCCTCAACTACGAACGACTGCTTACTAAGGTCGCTAGAGACATCGTGCCAGACAATATCCCTGCCCACCTGGACCAGCTCCGCCTCCTTCTGTCGGCAGACATCTCTCACCACCCGGGACGCCTCCTCACCCTGCGGGGAGCTGACCACGGGGCAGCGAGGCTTGATAATGCCCGCCTTTTCCCGGGCTATCTTAGCCAGGCTGTCGCCCAGAATCTCGGTATGGTCAAGGCTGATGGGGGTGATGACGGCGACCTCGGGGTTGACTACATTGGTGGTATCCAGCCTGCCGCCCAGACCTACCTCCAGTACCTGGAAGTCCACCTTCTTCTCCCTGAAATAAACGAAGGCCACTGCGGTGAGGACCTCAAAGAAGCTCAGGCAGAAATAATCGGGACTATGGTTTACCGTTTCAATGTGAGGCTTGAGCCGGGTAACCAGGGAGGCGAACTCCGCCTCGGAGATTAGGCTATCGTTAACCCTGATGCGCTCTCTCAGGGTATGGAGGTGCGGGGAGGTATATAAGCCGATGCGGTAGCCCGAGGCGGTCAGGACCCGGGCAATCATCGCCGCCACGCTCCCCTTCCCCTTGGTCCCGGCGATGTGCACCGCCGGGGCAGACAGCTGGGGATTGCCCAGCAGCCGCAGCAGGTATTCCACGTGTCTCAAGCTATAGCCCGGCTGAGCGTAGGATACGTGAGGAATTTTCTCATAATCAACCAGCCGGGAAAGGTATTGCTCCGCCTGGCGGTAATTCATCAGCCCATAATAATACTACAACTGCCCGACATAATGCCCTGACCCTGCGCCCCGAGCATTGACAAGTCAAAAAATCGCCTGCTATAATCGGCATACCACGGTGAGAGAGGCGGGCTATGGCATTCAGTTCAACTGCCAGGAGGAGGAAACCTACAATTGACCGCTAAGAAGGGACAGCTCGTTTACGAGGATGTGGCGGTGGACATGGAGATACCCCCCCTGGTCAAACGGACGACACGACGGCAACTGGTGCAGTGGGCTGGGGCATCAGGGGACTTCTACGAAATTCACTACGACAAGGACTACGCCATAGCCTCGGGACTGCCCGATGTCATCCTCCACGGCAGGCTCAAGGCGGCATACCTGGGGCAAATGCTCACCGACTGGATTGGAGCGGAGGGCACCCTGAAAAAATTTGATGTCCGCTACCGGGGCATGGATGTCCCTGACCAGGACTTGACCTGCAAAGGGAAGGTAACCAAAAAGTATGTCCAGGACAACGAGCGCCTGGTGGAGCTTGATATCTGGACGGAAAATGCCAGGGGAGAAAGAACGGTAACGGGCACGGCGCTGGTCTCCCTGCCCTCAAGATAAGGAGGAGAGCTTATGGGAAAACTGGACGGTCAGGTAGCGGTAGTTACCGGGTCGGGAAGAGGAATAGGGAAGGCGGCGGCGATGCTCTTTGCCCGGGAGGGAGCCTCGGTAGTGGTGAACGATATTGACGCCGCTATTTGCGAAGAATCAGCCACGGAGATAAACCAAGCTTTTCCGGGGAAGGCGGTGTCCTGCGTGGCGGACATAACCAAGGCGGAAGAGGCTCAAAAATTAATGGACACCGCCGCCGGCAAGTTCGGCAAGCTGGACATCCTGGTAAACAACGCTGGAATTACCCGTGACGCCATGATTCACCGGATGACCGACGCTCAGTGGGACATCTGTGTCAACATTTCCCTTAAGGGAGCCTTCAACTGCATCCGCGCCGCTTCCAAATATATGAGGAAGGCGAACCACAACGGGAAGATAGTCAATGTGTCTTCGGTATCCGGTCTGATGGGCAACATCGGACAGATTAACTACTCCAGCGCCAAAGCCGGGCTGGTGGGTCTGACCCGGGAGGTCGCCCGGGAGTGGGCGGTCTACGGTATAAGGTGCAATGCCGTCGCCTATGGAGTGGTGGATACCAGGCTGACGCGGGAGAAGGAAACAGGCGAAGTAGTCGCCGGAGAGCCGGTAGGCATACCCCGGAAGATAAGGGATATGATGATAGCGGCAATGGGGGGCAAGATATTGACCCCTGAAGAGGCGGTAAAGCCAATACTCTTCCTGGTCTCCGACGACTCCAGCTTCATCACCGGCAACGTGCTCAACATCTCCGGCGGGGCGTATATCGGCGCAGCATAAAGGGGAAAAATGGCTGAAGAAGAGGTCACCATAGAGGACTTAAAAAAGCAGGTAGGCGCCGAGGGACCGCCGGTGGTGCTGGAGATAGAAAAGGGGATGATTCGCCGCTTTGCCCATGCCGTGGACGACCCCAACCCTCTGTGGCAGGATGAGGAATATGCCCGGAAAACTAAATATGGCGGGATTATCGCCCCTCCATATATGCTCTGCGCCCTTATGTTCCTGGCTGAGCCCACCGACCCCAAAGCCCCCCAGGGCTTCATGGGACCGCTCCTCCTCAACATGACCTTCCCCCCGAATATCACCGGCATAGTGGACGGAGGCGGAGAGTGGGAGTGCTACAAGCCGCTCAAGGTCGGCGACGTTATCACCGCCCGCACCAGGCTCACCAATATCTTCGAAAGAAAGGGCAAGCTCGGTAAGATGTATTTCTACACCACGGAAACAAACTTCACCAATCAGCATAACGAGAAGGTTGGCAAGGGCACCGGAACTCTGATACTCTATGGCTAGCCAGGAGGAGGGATTTTAGACGTGGTTGAGGAGAAAGAGAAAAAATTCACCGAGAAGTTGCTTAATACCAGCAGGAGTAACAGGAGCTTGCTCTGCGTGGGGCTCGACCCCGACCCCGAGCTTATGCCCGAGGTGAAGCCCCTGGAGTTCAACCAGGCTATTATCGACGCTACCTGCAATGTGGTATGTGCTTACAAGCTCAATTTAGCCTTTTACGAAGCTATGGGAGCCAAGGGGATAACCCTGATGACCAAGACCATTGATTATATTCCCCAGCACATTCCCGTAATCGGCGATGCCAAGCGAGGCGACATCGGGAACACGGCGAGATTTTATGCCCAGGCACTCTTCGCCACCCTGGGGTTTGACGCTGCTACGGTAAACCCTTTCCTCGGCCACGATTCCATAGAGCCGTTCCTCAGCTACAAGGACAAAGGGGTTTTCATCCTCGCCCTGACCTCAAACCCCGGGGCTTCGGACTTCCAGAGGACTCTCTGCGCCGGGGCGTCGCTCTATGACCTGATAGCTCAGAAGGCAAAGCAGTGGAACATCTATGGCAATATCGGCGTGGTGGTGGGAGCTACCTACATCGGGGAAATAAAGAGGATACGCTCCATCTGTCTCAATATGCCCCTGCTCATTCCCGGGGTCGGCGCCCAGGGCGGCTCGCTCGCCGCGGCGGTCAAATATGGTGCCGATGCCCGCGGTGAAAACGCCATCATCACCATATCCCGGCAAATCATCTACGCCTCAAAGGAGAAAAAGGATTTCGCCCGGGCAGCCGGAGAAATAGCGGAAAAAATTCGCAACGAAATCAACGCCCACTTAGCCGCCCGTTAAAAGGCAGTTTGTCCACCGATATAAAGCCCGGCGACATAGTCCGTCTCCGTAAACCGCACCCCTGCGGCAGCTACGAGTGGGAGGTGGTAAGGGTCGGCAC
>CAYHBC010000008.1:8367-11372 GCA_964354775.1 uncultured Dehalococcoidales bacterium | reverse complement strand
GAGCATAAAATATAGGCCGCCAAGCAGCTCCGGCGACCTCCCCGGCCATCTCCACGCCACCGACAGAGCAACAATGAGAAACACGCTGAGCGACACCGCCGCCGGCAATAGCCAGGGCTTATAATAAAACAGCCAGAAGTAGCTGGCAAAAACAGTGTAAGCCAGCCCCAGGAGCCGTGCCGTCCCCCGTATATAGCCCGCCATAGAACGAGGCTATTGTAACATTCTAAGGGCAGCAATCCTTTACCAATGTGGTCGTTTTGAGGGAATTTTGATATATTTGGATAAGTCCATCCAACATAAGGAGGGTGCCGCCGTGAAGAACGAAGAGCTCTGTTTTATGCCCGCCACGGAGATGATAGCCGCTATCAGGGAGAAGAGGCTTTCTCCCGTAGAGGTAGTGGATGCCATTCTGGACCGCATCGAGGAAATCAACCCCAAGATTAATGCTTATGTAACCCTCGCCGCCGAGGCGGCACGCACCGCCGCCAGAGCAGCTGAGGACGCCCTGGCAAAAAAGAGGAAGGCTCTAGGGCTTCTCCACGGAGTGCCGGTATCCCTCAAGGACCTCACCTACACCAGGGGGATTCGGACTACCTTCGGTTCGAAGCTCTACGAAAACTTCGTCCCCGACGAAGACTGCGCCCTGGTGGAGAAACTGAAAGCCGCAGGAGCAATCATTTTAGGCAAGACCAACACCCCGGAGTTCGGACTCATCGCCTACACCGACAACCCCGTCTTCGGCCCCTCCCGAAATCCCTGGAATTTAAACAGGACTCCCGGCGGCTCCAGCGGGGGAGCGGCTGCCGCAGCCGCGGCGGGGCTGGGACCTTTACACTGCGGAACCGATGGAGGCGGCTCTATCCGCATCCCCGGAAGCTTCTGCGGCGTCTACGGACTGAAACCTCAGTTCGGACGAGTAGCCCGCCAGCCCACCATTCACGGCTGGGAGACCCTGGCTCACGAGGGTCCTATCACCCGCACCGTAGCCGATGCCGCTTTAATACTGTCCGCTATGGCTGGTCCCGATAACCGCGACCGTCTCTCCCTCCCCGCCCAGAAAATAGACTTCATAAATGCCGCCAGGGGCGAGGTGAAGGGACTTAAAGCAGCCTGGAGCCCCGACCTGGGCTATGCTGCGGTCGACCCCGAAGTGAGGGCAATCACCGCGAAAGCCGCCCGGCAGTTCGAGGATTTAGGATGTGAGGTGGAGGAAATCAGCGCCGATTTCCCTAATAACGAGGCTGACTGGCTGGTCATCGTCGTCTCCGAAACAGCCGCTGCCACGGGAGAGCGCAGGGAAGAATGGGAAGAGGTGATGTATCCGTATTACAGAGGCTTTATCCCTATGGCGGATACCATGACAGCGAAAGATTTGGCGATGGCTCAGTTCCAGCGAGAAGAGCTCTGGGCTAAAATCCGTCGCATATTCGAAACCTACGACTTCCTGCTCACCCCCACTACGCCCGTAGCCGCCTTCGACATAGAGACCCCCCTGGGACCCACCGAGATAGACGGCCAGGACATCGCTCCCACGGCTATAGCCGCCTTCACCCTTCCGTTTAACTTTACGGGGCAGCCCGCCGCCACCGTGCCCTGCGGGTTCACCGCAGAGGGGTTGCCCGTGGGGCTGCAAATCGTGGGAAGGCGCTACGACGAAGCTACCGTCATCCGGGCTTCAGCCGCTTTTGAGAGAGCCTGCCCCTGGGCTGGCAAAAAACCACCGCTTTAGGAAACAGTCCGGCCATCGTTAGCCCGTTGCAGTTCGTTTGTATATAATCTTCTTATGGCGCGCTGTATCTTCCACCTTGACCTGGACGCCTTCTTTGCCTCCGTGGAGCAGGTCCGCAACCCCAGGTTGAAAGGGAAGCCGGTGGTCGTCGGGGGAGACCCCGACCGCCGCGGCGTGGTGTCCTCCGCCTCCTACGAGGCAAGACCCTTCGGCATACACGCCGCCATGCCTTCATCCCAGGCTCGCCGGCTCTGCCCTCAGGCTATTTTCCTGCCGGCGGACATCGCCCGCTACCAGGAAGCGTCAGAGCGCTTTATGAAAATCCTGAGCCAGTTCTCCCCGGTTATCGAGCCGCTGGGACTGGACGAGGCTTACCTTGATGTCAGCCAATACTGGCAGCCCTACCGCTCCCCGGCACGGATGGCGCGGGCAATCAAAGAGCGGATAACCGGGGAGCTGGGGCTCACCGTCTCGGTGGGCATCGCCACCTGCAAAGTGGTCGCCAAAATCGCCTCAGACCTCCAGAAGCCCGACGGGCTGGTGGAGGTGGCTCCGGGGAAGGAGGGGGAGTTCCTGACTCCGCTCCCGGTTTCCCGGCTGCCCGGCGTGGGACAGAAAACGGAGCAGGCGCTAAAAGAAATAGGCATAACCACCATAGGCGCACTGGCGGCATCTCCCCGGGAAAGGATAATGAAGACCTTCGGAGCAACGGGGCTCGTGCTCCACAATTATGCCAAGGGCATTGACCCCCGCGAGGTGGAAGAACCCGGCGAGGCGAAGTCCATCAGCCGCCAGGTTACCTTCGCCCGGGATACCTTAGACCAGCGCTTCCTGGAGTCCAGCTTACAGGAGCTCTGCCGCCAGGTCTGCCTCAGCCTGCGCTCAAGCAAAAAACAGGCGGGCGCGGTAACCATAAGGTTGAGATATGCCGACTTCAGCACCATTACCCGTCAGACCAGTCTGATGGAGGCGAGCAACGCCTCAGGGGTCATTTTCGCCGCCGCCCTGCCACTGCTGAACAAGACCCTCAAGGAGAAAGGAAAGCCAATCCGCCTCATCGGCGTGAGGGTATCAAGCCTGACCGGCAGGGAGAAGCAGCTCTCCCTGTTTGATTCCAGGGGGCAAAAGCGGGGACATCTGGAGGACGCCATCGCCACAATCCGCAGGAAATACGGCAAAAAAGCGATAAAGGAAGGCGGGGATACCACAAGCCAGATTGATAAACCTTTGGGTAAGAGTTAAAATAAAATAAAGGCTGTCCTGAGGGGATGGG
>CAYHBC010000008.1:1408-8267 GCA_964354775.1 uncultured Dehalococcoidales bacterium | reverse complement strand
CAAGCGTTTGACCATTCAGTCGGAGAACGGCACGGCAAGCTGCATGGTGAACGCCTCAAATTCCAGCGACCATGTGTTTTATGTAAACGCTGACTATGTGAACATCACCGGGTTCACGGTGCGAAATGCCACCGGAGCAAATACCGCCGGCATCTATCTCAACGCAACGAATTGCAACATCTCGGGCAACAATATAACCAACAACTACTACGGCATCTACCTGAATTCTTCCAGCAACAACACCCTCACCAACAACTACCTCAACAACACCATCAATGCCGGGGATGACGGAAATAACATCTGGAATATCACCAGGACGGCAGGGACTAACATCATCGGCGGTCCTTACCTTGGCGGCAACTACTGGTCGGACTACACCGGCGATGATACGAGTCACGATGGCTTGGGGGATACTTTAGTTCCCTACAATTCTGCCGGGAATATAACCACTGGCGGGGATTATTCGCCCCTCCTGGCTCCGGGATATATCCTGACCATGGCGGTGAGCGGCAATGGAAACACTACTCCTGCCCCGGGAAACTACAGCTATGATAACATCACGGTGGTGAACATCAACGCCACGCCCAATATCGGCTCTCACTTCGTGAACTGGACCACCACCGGTAATATAAGCGAGATAGGCGACCCCAACTTGAACTCGACCAATGTGACCGTGGACGCCAACAAGACGGTAACGGCGCACTTTGTCATGAACACCTATAACCTGACCATCTCCAGCACTGACGGAGGTAATGTGACCATCCCCGGTGAGGGGACTTTCGGACCTTATGACCACGGGGATATGAGGCCCCTTAAAGCGATACCTGATAGTGGTTACCGCTTCGTGAACTGGACGGGAAATGTGAGCACCATAGATAACGTCAATGCCAACAGCACCATCATTTACATGATGGGAGATTATTCCATTGTAGCTAACTTTATTAAGCAATGTAATCTGACCACTAACAGCACATCGGGCGGTAATGTAACCACGCCTGGTGAGGGGACATTTAGTCCCTATGATAACGGCACGGTGGTGAACCTCACCGCCACGGCTGACCTTTACTGGTACTTCGCCAACTGGACGGGAAATGTGAGCACCATAGGGGATGTCAATGCCAGCAACACCAACATCACCATGAATGATACCTACTCCATCACGGCGAACTTCGCCCGAGTCAACTACAACCTGACCATGGCGGTAAACGGCGGTGGAAACACTATTCCGGCACCGGGAAACTACAGCTATGTCAATGGGTCGGTGGTGAACATCACCGCCACGCCCAATACCAACTGGACTTTTGTGAACTGGACCACCAGCGGTAATATAAGCGAGATAGGCAACCCCAACTCCAACTCGACCACGGTAGTGGTGGACGCCAACAAGACGGTAACGGCGAACTTCGCTCTAGCCTATACCCTCATGGTTAATGTTACTCCTTCCGGAGGTGGAAAGGTCAAGGTGAATAATGGCACAGCTAATTCCTCCCGGAATTATACTTTCTTAAACGGCACCAGTGTTACTCTCGAGGCAGTAGCCAACAGCAGCTACGAATTTGAGGAATGGAGCGGAGATGTAACTGTAGCCCAGGAAGACGACGAGACCATCAATATAACCATGAACTCCAACAAGACGGTGACGGCGAACTTCGCCGCCACAGGCGGGGGAGATGGAGATGGGGGAAATGGCGGGAATACAACCAGTAAGCCGGTTGCCGATTTCCGGGCTAACCCGACAAGCGGCGACGCCCCGCTGGATGTAGGCTTCACCGACACATCGACCAACAGTCCGACATCGTGGAGCTGGACTTTTGGAGACGGAGGAACAAGCACCACCAGGTATCCTGTGCATACATATACCGCTGCCGGAAATTACACCGTCTCATTAACGGCGACTAATTCCAAGGGCTCGGACACCAAGACAAAGTCGGACTACATCACGGTAACCAGCGGTGGAGATGGTGAGCCAACCGACGGAGGCACGGAGCCCACTCAATATTCCCTCTCGGTCGACATCCTGGGAACGGCGTCAACGGGGCAAATGAACAGCACCGGCGCGCTGCTGGAGGCGGTAAACGCCACTTCCACCGATGGCAAGGTAAGCATCCATATCGCCAACGGCACCCTTTGCCTGGGTAGTGACGGGGGCAGGCTTAGCACCATCTCGGTCAGTAATGTTGGGGATGAAGCTAATTTGTCCGCTCCGGAGAACCGCTACATTATAGCCGCCTACAAACTGGAGCCCGGTGGAGCTAATTTCACTCCCGCCCTGGAACTTGCCCTCGCTTATGAAGAGGAGGAGCTTCCTGAAGGCGTATCCGAAAAAAGGCTTTATATTGCCTGCTACAACGAGACCAGTGAAAAATGGAGCACCCTCAAGAGCAAGGTCGATACCGAGGAAAACACCGTAACCGCTGAGGTGAAGCACTTCACCACCTTCGCCATTATGGGCAAGGCGACATCGTGGCTCGGCAAATACTGGTGGATTATAGCTGTGGGGGTAGTCGTCGCCGTGCTTGTGTTTTTCTTCGGGTGGTGGAGAAGAAGAGAGGAATATTATTACTAAAAGTCAAAAATCAAAAATGAAAATGCAAAATGACAGAGCAAAGGTAAAAAAGTAAAGGATTTTTACATTTTGAGTTGTAATTTTAATTTTTTATCTTTAAAGTTTGATTTTTAGAAGATGCCGCCTTACGCCTTTTTTCAAAAGCAGTTTATGCCCTTAGCTGAAGCTAAGATGGGAATCCTGACCCACTCTTTTCACTATGGCACCGCCTGCTTTGAGGGCATCCGGGGCAACTGGGATGAGAAGCGCCACCGCTTTTGTATCTTCAGGCTCAAAGAGCACTACGAACGCCTGCTCAACGGCTGCCGCCTGTTGAAAATCAGCCTGCCTTACTCCCTTGATGAATTATGTCAACTGACTGTGGAGGCTGTGGAGAGAAGCGACTACCGTGAAGATGTATATATCCGCCCCGTGGCGTATAAGAGCTCTGAAGCCGTCGGCGTCCGCCTCCACGACCTGGAAGACGATTTCCTCATCATCGTGACCACCCTCCCCGCCTACCTGGATACTCAAAATGGCGTCCGCTGCTGCACCTCGTCATGGCGCCGCGTTGACGACACCATGATTCCCGCCCGGGGAAAAATCTGCGGTATCTATGTCAACAGCGCCCTGGCCCGGACCGAGGCCTGGGAAAACGGCTGTGACGAAGCAATAATGCTGAGCCACGATGGACATGTTTCCGAGGGCAGCGGGGAAAATATCTTCCTCTTCCTCAATGGAACGCTGGTCACTCCTCCCTCATGGGACAACATCCTCCTCGGAATCACCAGAGATGCCGTTATGAAGCTGGCTAAAAACGAGCTGGGCGTGGATACCCTAGAGAGAAGCGTTGATAGAAGCGAGCTCTATCTTGCCCAGGAATGCTTCTTCAGCGGCACCGCAGCCCACATCACCCCGATTATTGAAATTGACCGCCGCCCCATCGGCACGGGGGCAATCGGCAAGTTCACCGCGGAGCTGCAAAAACTGTTCGGCGAGGTAATACTGGGGAGGAACCCTAAATACGCCCAGTGGTATACCTTTCTGGCTAAACCGGCAAAGGCGTGAAAATCCATATTAAAAATCAAAGATAAAAAATCAAAATTACAGGTCAAAATGTAAAAATACTCTACTTTTTAACTTTTGCTTTGTCATTTTGGTTTTTGCTGTTTAATTTTTAACTTTTTAAGCCATCCGCCGGATGACCGCAACCACCTTCCCCTGAACGGCGATATTGTCCGCAGTGGTGTAAAGAGACTTGACCTGACCGTTGGCCGACTCGAGACGGACATTATTCCCCTCCCGGAATAATTTCTTAAGCGTAACCGCCTGTTCCCTCTTAAGCCAGACCGCCACCATATCCCCATCCTCAACGCTATCAACATAGTCCACCAGCACGATGTCCCCTTCCCCTATCAGGGCATCCACCATGGAGTCGCCTTTCACCCTGACCGCATAGACGTTGTCTTTCTCCCGGATTAGTCCTTCGCTTAAGGGCAGCCTTTCGGCGGCGGCAACATCGCCAGAGTCGGGCACGGGGATAGGTTCGCCGGCGGCTATCTCCCCGATTATGGGGATATAAATAAGCCCTCTACCCCGCCTGGGGCTATCAAGGAGCTCAATTCCCCGGGATATATCGCTGCGGCGGCGAATATAGCCCGCCTGCTCCAATTTATTCAGATTATAAACCACCACCGAGGTAGAGCTTATATCACATCGGTTAACAATATCCCTAACGCTGGGAGGATAACCGTTATCCCGCAGATATTGCCGGATGAAGTTTATAATCTTCTTTTGCTTCCTGGAAATAGCTTTAGCCGCCAAAAGACTACTCTCCTTTCTTCTCCGGGGTTGCCTGATTTAACCTCCTCGCCAGGCGAGATTTGAGCCTGGCACCCCTGTTGCGGTGAATAATTTCTTTGCTTACTGCCCGGTCTATATTGCTTATCGCGGTCACCACCTCTTTCTGCGCCGCCTTCGCTTCCCCGGCGTTAATAAGCTTCTCGGCACCACCGAGGGCAGTCTTCATCCTGGTCTTTATTGAGCTGTTCCGCAACCGCCTTCTTTCCCCGGACCGGGCTATTTTGTTAGCTACTTTAGCGCTCGACACTTATCCCTCCTTTCCTTTTCACATTTATTACATCCCAGACGGAGTAAATTTTAGATATAAGGCTGGTCAGTTGAGCTGAGTCTTTCACCTCCAGGCTAAAATATAAGGTCACCATGTTATCGTGGTCAGCCATATTAACATCGGTGATATTCACCCCCGCCTCGGCAATGATAGTGGAAATATCCCGAACCAGACCCACTCTATCCCAGGCACTAATCTGGACAGACACGGGGTAGACCTGTCCCGCCTCGCCCCACTCCACCTCAATCAGCCGCTCTTTCTCCTCCTCATTAGCGATGTTGGGACAATCCTGGCGGTGCACCGTAATACCTCGCCCCTGAGTAATATAACCGATGATTTTATCCCCGGGCAGAGGATGGCAGCAATTAGCCAGGTGGGTGACCAGGTCGCCCACGCCTAACACCGTGATGCTTGCCGGGCTAATCTTTCGGGGCACGGGAGCTTCAGGCAGTTCTCCAGGCAGCTCCTCAACAACGGTTAATTTCGCTATTACCTGGGAGGGACTGAGGTTGCCGCTCCCGATGGCAGCAAGAAAGTCATCGCCATCTTTATATTCAAAGAGCTGGGCTACTTCGTTGATGCTGGGCAGAGCCACGCCGGTTCTTTTAAGCTCCCTCTCCAGAAATTGCCTTCCCGCTTCCACGCTTTGACGCCGGTTTTGCCTGGTGAACCACTGCCTGATTTTTGCCCGGGCGTGAGAGGTCTTAACATAGCCAAGCTCAAAATTGAGCCAGTCCAGGCTGGGACCCTTCTTCCCCTTAGCGGTAACGATTTCCACCACGTCGCCATTATCAAGCTCCTGGTTCAGCGGCGCCAATCGCCCATTTACCTTCGCTCCAACACAATGGTAGCCCAGGTCGGTGTGGATGAGAAAGGCAAAGTCCAGGGGAGTCGCCCCGCGAGGCAGCTCCTTTATCTCCCCTTTGGGGGTAAATACAAATACCTGCTCCGCAAGGATGTCGGTCTTAATGGATTCCAGGAATTCCCGGCTGTCAAACTCCTCCCGCCACTCAGCAAGCTGGGGTAACCAGGCTATTTTACCGCTGAAAGGCTTCTTCGCCCCGTCCTCCTTATAACGCCAGTGGGCGGCTACTCCATACTCGGCGACCCGGTCCATTTCGTGAGTCCGAATCTGCACCTCCAGCGGAGTCCCGTGATAGAGCACCGTGGTATGGAGGGAGCGATAACTGCTAGCCTTGGGATTAGCAATAAAGTCGTTAAATTCCTCGGATACCGGGTGCCACAAATTATGAACTGCTCCCAGCGCCTTATAGCAGTCAGGGATTGAATCAACCAGTATCCGCACGCCAAAGAGGTCATAGATATCGCTGAAATTCTTGCCCTGTAAAGTGTATTTCCCCATTTTCCGGTAAATGCTGTAAACATGCTTGGGGCGACCAAAAATCTTTGCCTCCACGCCCCCCCGGTTCAATTCCTCGGTTAATTCCTGGACAACCTTAGTGGTAAACTGCTCTCTCTCTTCCCGCTTGGAGTCTATTAAGCGGGCAACGCGATGATATTGCCGCGGTTCTAAATAGCGAAAGGCTAAATCCTCTAACTGCCATTTCACACTGGATATGCCTAAACGGTGCGCCAGCGGCGCATATATCTCCAGCGTCTCCTGGGCAATGGCAAGGCGTTTCCCCCGCGGCAAAGCTCCCAGAGTGCGCATATTATGCAGCCTATCGGCTAATTTAATACATACCACCCTTAAATCCTCGGCGGTAGCGATAAGCATCTTGCGCAGGTTCTCCGCCTGAAGCTCCCTCTTGGCGGCAACTCCATAAATCGGCTTCGCCACCTGGCTCAACTTGGTAATGCCCTCCACCAGGCTGGCTACTTCAGCCCCGAAGTTTGCCCCGATTTTATCCATCGGGACCCCGCAGTCCTCGGGAACATCGTGCAGCAGAGCGGCAGCTAAAGTAGCCGCATCAAATTGAAGCTCAGCCAGGATTATCGCTACCTGCAAGGGGTGCTCCAGGTAAGGCTCCCCCGACTTCCTCACCTGCCCCCGATGCGACTTCAAAGCGAAATCATAGGCTTTCTCTATCAGAGGCAGCTTTTCCTCGGGTAGATACTCCCGAGCTTTCTGTAACAGCCCGTTACTGTCCATTGAACTCATCATAACTTAAATAGCGAAAATAAGGCAAATCCTTTACTTCCCTCCCGTTCTCTTGTATCCT
>CAYHBC010000008.1:0-1308 GCA_964354775.1 uncultured Dehalococcoidales bacterium | reverse complement strand
GAAAATAAGGCAAATCCTTTACTTCCCTCCCGTTCTCTTGTATCCTATCCGCTAAAAGGAGCAGCTTTGTTCAAAGCGCCACGGGGCACGACAGACATCCTCCCCCAGGAAAAGGCTTACTGGGGATATATCGAGGAAAAAGCAAGCCAGCTCTGCCAGCTTTACGGCTACCAGCCCATCAGCACCCCCATCTTTGAGGACTACCAGCTCTTTGCCCACGCTGCCCCTGAGGGCACGGACATCATCAAGGAGATGTATGTCTTTGAGGACCGGAGCGGGCAGAAGCTGGCATTGACCGCCGAGGGGACGGCGCCTATCTGCCGCGCTTATCTGGAACACGGGCTGTTTAACCTCCCTCAGCCGGTAAGGCTATATTACTTTACCCCCGCTTTCAGATACGAGCGCCCTCAGGCAGGACGCTACCGCCAGCACCACCAGTTCGGATGCGAGGCAATAGGCGATGCCGACCCCGCTCTTGACGCCGAGGTGATACAACTGCTGCACCATTTCCTCTCCTCCCTGGGACTTTCCCGGCTCTCCATTGAGCTTAACAGCACCGGCTGCCGGGGATGTCAGCCCGGCTATGTAGAGGCACTAAAAAAGTATTACCAGGGCTACAAGGATAAGCTGTGCCCCGACTGCAAAGGCAGACTGGTCCGAAACCCCCTGCGGCTCCTCGACTGCAAGGAGGCTTCCTGCCAGGAAATCATCGCCGGGGCGCCTAAAATCACCGGCTACCTCTGCCCGGAATGCCGGGAGCACTTTCAGGGCGTGGGGCAATACCTTGCCGCACTGGGAATAACCTGCCACTTAAACCCCAGGCTGGTGCGGGGACTGGACTACTACACCAGGACGGTGTTCGAGGTCAAGCCTGAAGGGGAAGGGGCGCAGGTCGCCCTGGGCGGCGGCGGTCGCTACGATAATCTTATTGAGGAACTGGGGGGCAAGCCGACCCCGGCGGTGGGCTTCGCCGCGGGCATTGAGAGAATCATACTGAACCTGAAAAGCCAGGATGTCCCCATCCCTCCCCTCCCCGCCCCCACCGCTTATGTCGCCTGCCAGGGCAAAGAAGCCAGGCTGGAGGCAGCCAAGCTCGTTTCCACCCTCCGCCACCAGGGCATCGCCGCCATCCTGGCCAGCGGCGAGAGGAGCCTCAAGGGTCAGCTAAGGCAGGCTAACTCAGCCGGCGCCCGCTACGCCATCATCATCGGGGAAAAGGAAGATAAAACCGCGGTGCTCCGGGATATGGCGGGCGGAGAGCAAAAAACCGTTCCCCTGGGCAAAATAGCCCAAACGCTTAAAAAAAGC
>CAYHBC010000007.1:0-25805 GCA_964354775.1 uncultured Dehalococcoidales bacterium | reverse complement strand
CCGGCGGCGGATTTACAACCGCAGGAACATTCTTTAGAATAGAAAGACCAGGGTAAGGAGGGAAATCCAGTGCTTAAAGCAAAGGTAGCGGTCATCGGCGGGAGCGGGCTGTATGAGATAGAGGGGCTGAGCGAAGTGAAGGAGGCTAAGCTCACCACGCCTTTCGGCAAGCCCAGCGATGCCATTATTTTAGGGACGCTGGAAGGGGTAAGGGTTGCCTTCCTTCCCCGGCACGGACGGGGACACCGGGTAAGCCCCGGCGAGCTACCGGCGAAGGCTAACATTTATGCCTTGAAGTCCTTAGGCGTGGAGAGGATTATCTCGGTTACCGCTGTGGGCAGCCTCAAGGAGGAGATAAAGCCTCCCGGTCTGGTCATTCCCGACCAGCTTATTGACCAGACCAGGGGCAGGGACAGCACCTTCTTTGGCGGCGGGATGGTAGTTCATATCGCCTTTGCCGAGCCTTTCTGTCCCCTTTTGAGACAGGTCCTGTCCAAGGCGGCTGCCAAAGCCAGGGTTAAGGTGCATAAGGGCGGGGTGCATCTGGCTATGGAAGGACCGCAGTTCTCCACCAGGGCGGAGTCGATGCTTTACCGCTCCTGGGGCGCCGATATTATCAGCATGACCGCTTCGCCTGAAGCCAAGCTCGCCAGGGAGGCGGAGATATGCTACGCCACCCTCGCCGTAGTTACCGACCTTGACTGCTGGCACCCCGGCTATGCCTCGGTGACCACGGAGATGATTTTCTCCAATTTGCTCAAGGGCGTTGAGGCTGCCAGGAGAGTCCTCAAGCTGGCTATCCCCGCGATACCCCCGAAGCGAACCTGCGCCTGCGCCTCAGCGCTCAAGGACGCCATTGCCACCTCCCCGGAGTATATTTCCCCCAGAGCCAGGGAAGAGTTAAAGTTACTTATCGGCAAATACCTGGATAAATAGAATGCCGCCCAAGCTTGAGTTCGGCTGTCTTCCTGCTGCCATTGGCAGCATGCCTCATATTGACCCCGAGGAGGCGTGCTCCCTGGTCTTAAAATATCTTCCCGCTCTACCCGCCTGGCCCCAGTTGCCCAAGCGCTCCCTCAAGGAGAACATGAACATTCAGTTCAGCGAAGGTTTTCCGGGGATAACGCTCAAGGGAGACAAGCTTCAAATTGAGCCGGGGGAGGATTTTGAAGCCCGGCTGGGGCAAATTTATGCCGACGCTGAAGAGGGTAACCTGGATGAATACGCTATTTCTGCGGAGTATGCCGCGGGACTGCATGCCTTTCTTTCCCGGTCTCCGCGGCTGGAAATGGTCAAGGGGCAGATAACCGGTCCGGTTACCTGGGGGCTGTCGGTAACCGATAAAAAGGCTCTCGCCATCCTTTACGACGAGAATTTAGCTGAAATTATACCGAAGTTCTTACGGCTGAAAGCCTCCTGGCAGGAAAATGTTTTGAGAAGGCTATCGCCTCACACCATCATCTTCGTTGACGAGCCCTATTTGCTTTCCCTGGGCTCGGTTTTTGTTCCTATTCCTGAGGAAAAGGTGCCTGCCCTGCTGGAGGAAGTTTTCCTGGGGCTCAGGGGGCTGAAAGGGCTGCATTGCTGCGGGGATACCAACTGGGCGGTCCTTTTAGGGACCTCGGTGGATATTCTCAGCTTTGACGCCTATAACTACGCTTCCTCCCTCGCCTGCTATCCCGCTGAGGTAAAGGCATTCGTGGAGCGCGGGGGAGTTATTGCCTGGGGAATCGTCCCCAACGATGAAGAAGCCCTGGGCAAGGAATCGGTCTCCAGTCTTAAAGACAGGCTGGGAGAAGCTATGGCTCTGTTCACCCGAGACGGGCTCAGCCTGAAACAACTGGTAAGGCAGGGTCTGCTCACCCCGTCCTGCGGGCTGGCGTCGTTATTGCCCGAAGCAGCATCCCGCGCCCTGGAGCTGACCGCCAGCCTGTCGGGTAGCATAAGGCGGAAATATGGCGGCAGTTGATTTTGTTCCTCCTGAGGGAGGGTAGCTTATGGAGTGCCAGCTAGAGGAAAACAAGTCGCGGTGCCCTTGCACCTATGAGCCTTGCTCCAGGAAGGGGAAATGCTGCGAGTGCCTCCGCTACCACTGGGAGATGGACGAGCTTCCCGCCTGTCTATTTCCTCCCGAGGTTGAGCGGACTTATGACCGCTCGCTAAAGAAGTTCATCTCCATTTACGGCAAAGGCGGTTGAGAACCTGATTTAAGGGGAATGGGATTGGTTTTCCAGCATCTGCTCCTCACCGGCAGGCCAGGCACGGGCAAGACCAGCCTCATCAGGGAAGCTGTGGCCAGGGCTAGGGTCAAAGCCGGCGGCTTCTATACCGAGGAGATGCGCCGCGGAGGGATAAGGCAGGGGTTCAGGCTCGTCACCCTTGACGGCAGGGAGGCAGTCCTGGCGCATGTTGGTTTCTCCTCCCCCTACAGGGTGAGCAAATATAAGGTTGATGTGGACAGTTTGAACCGGGTGGGCGTTTCGGCAATCAAGCAGGCGCTTATAGAATGTGATTTAATAGTCATTGATGAAATCGGTAAGATGGAGCTTCTCTCGCCACAGTTCCGGGAAGCGGTGCAGCGGGCGATAGACGGCGATAGGAGAGTATTGGGGACAATTATGCTCAATCCCAACCCTTTTTGCGATGCGCTTAAAGCTCACCCCAGAGTCAGGGTCCTCACCGTGACCGGGGATAACCGGGAGCAAGCCCTGGCGGAAATATCGGAGTGGCTCGCCCGATGAAAATCGTGCTCAAGCCGCTGGGCGGTGTAGAAAGCAGGGTGCTGGATGGGCTGGGGGAAAGGGTCGGGCTGGTTTTCGGCTGTCCCGTGGTGATAAAGCCGGGACTTAAAGACCTCTCCAGTGCCTACCGGCAGTCGCGAAAGCAGTATCTTGCCCCGGAGCTCCTGGAGGCGCTGGTTGCCCCGGGGAGGGAAAAGGACGAACGGGTCGTGGGACTAACCGAGGTTGACCTTTACGCCGCGGGGCTTAACTATGTCTTCGGGCAAGCCGATATCGTCAACCAGACCGCAGTGGTGTCTTTATGCCGCCTGAGGCAGGAGTATTACGGCTCGCCGCCCGACGAAGAGTTATTTATGGAAAGAGCCGTCAAGGAGATAGTCCACGAAATCGGGCATACCTTCAGCCTGGGGCACTGCCCCGACTCCCGGTGCGTGATGCATTTTTCCAACTGCCTCGCCGATACCGACTACAAGAAGGCGAGCTTCTGTGGTAAATGCCGTCCCAAAATAATATAATGGGACATTTTAACGACCGGAGGTGGTTATGAAGCGCAAGCTGGCTCGCGGCGTCGCCGTTGTGGGCGCGGGGCTGTCAAAATTCGGAGTTTATCCTAAAGGGGTGAGAGGTCAGGACCTCTTTGTCGAGGCTTACCACGAGCTGAAAGGCTCGGTGGACAAAGGATTTGACCCCGGGGAAATTGGCGCCCTCTACCTGGGAAATATCAGCAGCGACCTTTTTGAGCGGCAGGTTCATGTCGCCCCCGCCGTGGCGGGACGCATCGGAATTGCCCCCAGGCCGACCGTCAGGTTCGAGGACGCCTGTGCCGCCAGCGGAGTCGCCTTCAGGGAAGCGGTTATCGCGGTATCCTCGGGCATCTATGACATCGTCCTCGCCGGCGGTATGGAAAAAATGACCAACCTGGATACCACCGCGGTAACCGAGGTCCTCGCCGCCGCCCTGGACCCCGATACCGAAGTCCCCGCGGGGGAAACATTCCCCGGGATTTATGCTACTATCGCTACCGCCCACATGGCGAGATACGGCACCACCGTAGAGGACTTTATGAGGCTGGGAATAAAGAACCACCACAACGGCGGACTGAATCCCTATGCCCACTACGATACTTCCATACTTGAAATTATGAAAAGGCGAGCGGCAGCGGCAGTGAAGAAGGGCTTGCCCCAGCCTCGCTGGAAGGATGAAATGGAGTTCCTCCATGACCCCAGGCAGAATCCGGTGATTGCCTGGCCGATGAGGCTATTTGACTGCTCCACAATCTGCGACGGCGCCTCCTGCGTCCTGCTCGCCGCCGAGAAAATCGCCGGGGACTTCACCGACAAGCCGGTATTCGTCATCGGCACGGGGCAGGCAAGCGATTACTTTTTAGCTGAGAGGGACGAGCTGACTTCGCTCCGGGCTGCCCGGCTGGCAGCCCGGGAAGCCTATGACATGGCTAAAGTCAGTCCTCAGGACATAAAAATAGCCGAGGTCCACGATTGCTTCACCATAGCGGAGCTGGTGGCTATGGAAGACCTGGGGTTCTATTCCCCAGGGGAAGCGGTGAAGGCCATCAGGGAGGGAGAGAACACGCTGGAGGGCCGGCTGCCCATCAATACCGACGGCGGGCTGAAGGCTAAAGGGCATCCCATCGGGGCGTCGGGGGTGGGGATGGTGGTGGAGCTCTTCAAGCAGATGAGGGGGGAAGCCGGTCCCCGGCAGGTTAAGAAAAAGGATGTCAATTTAGGCTTGATGCACAATGTCGGGGCGCACGGCTCCACCGTGGTGGTCAATATCTTTGAGAGGAGGTAGGAAATGGCTCTGGAAAACAAGCTCTCGGAAGTAGCCGAAAACAAGTTTTATAGCCTGGCATACAATAAGTCCCTGGGGGAGCATAAGCTCCTGGGGGCACGATGCACCCGCTGCGGGCATTTATCCCTGCCTCCCAAGCCCGCCTGCCCCCGATGCCACGGTGAGGAGCAGGAGCTGGTGGAGATGAAGGGGAAGGGAAAGCTCGTGGCTTACACCGTCATCGCCGTGGGCTCGCCGTTGATGGTCGAGGAGGGCTACGGCAGGGAGAAGCATTACTGCTCCGGCATCGTGGAGCTGGAGGAAGGCGTCAGGATTTGCGCCCGCATCTCCGGGGTGGACACCTCCCGCCCGGAGCAGATTAAAATCGGGACGCCGCTGGAGCTGGAGTATGTTAAAGCCAGCCATGCCGCAGACCCCACGCACGAAGAGGGGGAGAGGACCTTCCTCTCCTTCAAAGCCCTGGCGTAGCCAGGAGGCTGTCGGGACGGTAAATTGGTGGCAACAGCATCGCCCCTGGTTGAAGGGCTGCTCAAGCCTGAGTCCTATCCCCACAAGCCGGCGGAGATAAGGCTGGTGCAGACCCAGATGTCGTTTGTTTTCCTTGCCGGCGAGTATGTTTACAAGGTGAAAAAGCCGGTCAACCTGGGATATCTGGACTACACCACGCTCTCCAAACGCCATCTCTTCTGCCGCCGCGAGGTGGAGCTGAACCGGCGGCTCTGCCCTGATGTCTACCTGGAGGTGGTCGCCATCACCAGAGACAGGGAGGGAGTCCACATCGGGGGGAAGGGCAGGGCGGTGGAATACGCCGTCAAGATGCGCCAGCTCCCTCAGGAGCGGATGATGGATGTCCTCTTAGCCAGTAACCGGGTAACCCCGGAGATGGTAACCCGGGTGGCTCAAAAGCTGGTCGGCTTCCACCGGGAGGCAAAGACAAACTCCCGAATCGCCGCCTTCGGCGGGCGGGACACTATCCGCCAGAACACCGAGGAGAACTTCTCCCAGACACAGGAATATATCGGTGTGTCCCTCTCCCGGACGCAGTATGAGCGGATTAAGGGTTATACCAGGGACTTTATTCGCAACAACGGCGACTTGTTCGCCCGGCGGGTTAAAGAGGGCAGGATAAGGGACTGCCACGGCGACCTTCATTGTGCCCACATCTGCTTCACCGACGGCATCTGCATCTACGACTGCATTGAGTTCAACGACCGCTTCCGCTATGCCGATGTAGCCTCGGAGGTCGCCTTTCTCGCCATGGACCTTGACCGCTACCGGCGCACCGACCTCTCCCGGCACCTGGTAAAGGCCTATGTGGAGCTGAGCCGGGATGAGGAGCTTGGGGAGCTACTGGGCTTCTATAAGTGCTACCGGGCTTATGTCCGGGGCAAGGTGGAGAGCTTCAAGCTGGGCGACCCCTATATCCCCGAGGAGGAGAAGGCGAAAGCCCTGTCAGCGGCTAAGAGCTACTTCGAGCTCGCCTGCGGGTATATATGATATAATAAGTCAAAATAAAGCGGATTGGGCGAACTCTTGGTTTCCTTTTACAATTTTTTAAAAAACAGGGGGGATGGCTTTAAATGCGTAATTGCCATATAATTCTGACATAGGGGGTAAAAATATGAAGGCGAAGCTTAGACGAGCAGATATTGTAATATTAGCCGCGGCTCATAACCCAAGCATAATAGCCCCACAATGGCTCAAAGATAATTCCTTAATAGTTGAAGAACCAGAACACTTTATACATACCCCCGCTCTTTCTCTATTTGAATCAAAGACTTTTTCATTAGTGGTTGAGCAAGAGCGACTACAAATCACAGCTAAAAAGCAAAATGAAAGGTCATTAAGGTCTTTGGCAAATATCTGTGGTAACTACGTGAAACTATTGCCTCATATCCCCTACATTGCTCTAGGGTTCAACCTCGTGTGGAGTATTGAGATTGACAAGGGGGAGAAACTTCCCAAAATGGGGCTTAGCATAAATAAAAGTGATTTAAAGTCAGTTTTTAAAGGTCATAAGGTTGGTTGTGGAGGCATCATTTACGCAGAAAAAGGACCCTATAAGCTTAAGATTGTTATTGAACCGCAAGGGGTGAAAACCCTTGTCCATCAATTCAATTACCATCATGAACTTAAAGGTATACCTACCGAAGATATTATAAAATTACTGAGCGCTTTTTTGATTCGATATAAAGATTCGTCAAAAATTATTAAAAAGCTTTATTTAGGAGGGGAGAAGTGATTAGTGCACCTCAGACAAGCACTGAACTAGCCCCATCGGTAGTGGAAACACTTGATAAACTAATAAAAGATACGGAAAAGTTAGAGCAAGTTAGCTCCTCAGAACCTTCAGGAACTTCTTCTGAGCTTCAACCCTTCACAATACCTAAAATTGACTTGGCTTGTAATTCCTATCTTAAAATTATCACAAGCAAGGTATACACAAGCGAGGTACATCTGTTAAGTAATGAACAGTATGAACAGTTGCTCCACAAGTTTATTTCTAATTATAAGGCTAGTTATAAGGAGTTGCTGGGCTCTATTCGACGTATACTCCGACAAGGAATCCGGGGGGAGACTTTGTCACCTCTCCTTACCTTAGATTTATGGACATTAGAACAACCTTACATCTTGCGAGGACATTCTGAAGTTCCAGAGTTTCTTGCAGACAATTCTTTTCTTCTGCCAGTCCTTCAGGATGCCCATAAACAAATTAAGAATTATTTTGGAAAGTCAACACAGATTGTCCTTGAGGTTGTTACCGACCCTGAAGTTGCAGAAGATCAGGAGTTATTAATTTTTATTCGCACAAGCCTCTCGCCGGATAAAGCTTTTAAGAAGCTTAAAGAGTTTGATAAAGGGTGGTGGTTGGACACCCCCTTTAATGTTCGGGAAAAACTATGTATTGATGTGGAATTCGAATGACTTTTGATTGGACAGAATATTTGAAATTGGCGCAGGAGCTTGCTGGACAGGCTACAAATCCAGCAAATGAAGAAGCTAAGTTGCGTTCTTCCATTAGCAGAGCATATTATGCCGCCTTCTGTAAAGCACGAAATCACTTGCGTGATATCGAAGGGGATTCTTCAATACGACGTTCAGTTGTTCATGCATATGTTTGTAATAAATTCAAGCTTAGCACCGATAAATCCCGAGTGGATATAGGCAATGAGCTAGATCGACAGAGAGTGCGTAGAAACAAGGCGGATTATGACGATTCTGTAACTAGACTATCCTCAATGGCAATAATGTCTTTAAAATCAACCCAAGATATCATTTATATGCTAAGCAGCCTCTAGTTGAAAGTTAGTCAGAAGTCATCCGCCTAATATGGACTCTACAACTCCCCAAAGCGACAGAAGGAGCGTCCAACTTGAAACAGCCGTTCGGGAAGTTCATAGAAAGTAAGCTGGGGGATGATACCCTGCTCATCACCTGCGGGCTTCCCGGGACGTGGAAGACCGAGACCAGCGAGGAAGTGTCCAGAATCAAGGGCTATCCCATCGTCCGGACCGACCTGGTGAGGAGGGAGGTGCTGAAGGGCGAGGACATATTTGACGAGAAAGTCGCCTCGGATATGGACAAGCGGAAGATGGTCTACGACGAGACCTTCCGCCAGGCGGAGGAGACTGTTAAAAAGAGCGGCAGCGTGATAATTGACGCTACCTTCGTCACCCAGTCGCTAAGACGGCGCGCTGCCGAAATCGCCGCCAGGCACAAAAAGACCCTGGTCATCCTCCAGACGGACTGCCCCCAGGAGGTAGCCATCAGGCGAATACTGCGGCGCACCAAGGAGAATTATGAATCCAACGCCCTCACCGAGCAGGCTTACCGGGACAACAAGAAGAAGTTCCAGCCGGTGGACCTGGACGACCTGAAAAGGGCAAATCCCGACCTCGCCATCGTCCATCTCACGGTTGATACCCGCCGCGACCCGCCCGGGGAGTGGTATATCACCGGCAGGGAAAAAAGATGAAAATAGACCTGCATATCCATACCCGGAGCTGCTCCGATGGCAACCTCTCCGTTGAAGAGGTGTTCAAAGAGGCGAAAAAAAGGCACATCAACCTGATGTCCACCACCGACCACGACTCCATAGACTGCCAGGAGAGGGCTATTGCCCTGGCTTCGGAGCACGGCATATCCTACATCACCGGCGTGGAGCTGAATGTCACCTTCCCCTACGGCGGCAAGGCGGTCTCCCTGGACTTCCTGGGATACCGCTATGACATTCACCACCGGGAGCTGAAAAGCAAGCTCCGGTTAATGCGACAGCACCGGGAGAAAAGGGCGCTCAAGATACTGGAGAAGCTGAACGCCGAGTTTGATAAAGAGAGTATCCCCCGGTTCACCGCCGAGGACATCAAGAACATAGAGGAGAGCGTTGACGGCGCCTTCGGGCGACCGCACATCGCTGACTATCTGGTGGCTAAGGGCATCGTGGATGACCGGCAGGAGGCTTTTGACAAATACCTGGTCAAGTGCGATGTCCCCAAATACCCTCTTTCCCTCGCCGAGGCGTCGCGGCTGGTCCGGGGCGCCGGGGGAATGCTGGTGCCCGCCCACCCCAACGACCCCAACGGCACGTCCCTGGTGAACATAACCCGCGACCTGGAGGAGCAGACGAAAATAATGGAGCAATATATGCTGGAATACATCGACGGCGTGGAGTGCTGGCATCCCCGACATGACCAGGAGACCACTTCGCACTATGTTGATTTTGCCCGGAGGCACGGGCTGATTATGACCGGAGGCAGCGATTGTCACCAGAGACCGCTCATTATGGGCACTCTGGATATACCTGACTGGGTTGCCGCGCAGTTCGGATACGGCGGCTGAGGGTCCCCTCATCTTGACAGTTTCCTGCCAATGGATAACACTATAAGGATTGAGATGAGTAGTTACGACATTAAAGACTCCTCTCTGGCTGGTGAGGGCAGTCGGCGCATTGACTGGGCGGGCAGGGAGATGCCGGTAATCAAGATGATAGGGCAGAGGTTCGCCCGGGAAAAGCCCTTCAAGGGAGTCCGCGTCTCCGCCTGTCTCCACATCACCACCGAGACGGCTAATCTGGCGATGGCGCTGAAGATGGGCGGTGCTGACCTAATCCTCTGCGCCTCCAACCCCCTGAGCACCCAGGACGATGTCGCTGCCGCCCTGGTGGATTCCGGCATTCCCGTAAACGCCATAAAAGGGGAGGATAGCCAGACCTACTACAAGCATATTCTCACCGCGCTGGAGCACAAGCCCCATATCACCATGGATGACGGCGCTGACCTGGTCTCCACTCTGCACAAAGAGCGCACCAAACTGCTCTCCACTGTCATCGGCGGCACCGAGGAGACCACCACGGGGGTTATCCGGCTCAGGAACCTGGCACGGGAGGGAAAGCTGGCTTATCCCATCATTGCCGTAAACGATGCCCGGACCAAGTATCTCTTTGACAACCGCTACGGCACGGGACAAAGCACCATTGACGGCATTACCCGAGCTACCAATATCCTCTGGGCGGGCAGGGAGGTAGTTGTCTGCGGCTACGGCTGGTGCGGGAAGGGAATAGCCCGCCGCGCCTGGGGGCTGGGAGCCCGGGTCATCGTTGCCGAAGTTGACCCCATCCGCGCCCTGGAGGCAGCCATGGACGGCTACCGGGTTATGCCGCTGCTGGAAGCCTGCCCTGAGGGAAGCATATTTATCACCGCCACGGGCGATATAAATGTTATTGATAAGGCTCATTTTCTCAAGATGAAAGACGGCGCCATCCTGGCTAACAGCGGTCATTTCAATGTGGAGATAAACATTCCCGCCCTGGAAAGCCTGGCAAAGGGGAAAAGGCGGGTGCGCCCTTATGTCGATGAATATACCCTGAACGACGGAAGGCATATTTACCTGCTTGGCGAGGGAAGGCTGATTAACCTGGCTGCCGCTGAAGGGCATCCCGCCAGCGTTATGGATATGAGCTTTGCCAACCAGGCTCTGTGCCTGGAATATCTCACCAGGACGAAGGGGAAGCTCAAGCCGGAGGTCTATCCCGTGCCCCGGGAGATTGATGAAGAGATAGGGAAGCTGAAGCTCGCTTCTATGAATATCGCCATTGATTCTTTGACTGAGGAGCAACAGGGCTACCTGCGAAGCTGGGAAGCAGGCACCTAGAAAGGAGAAGAAATGCCGAACAGTTTTAATAGGTCACCTTCCTACCTCCTTACCTCGGAGTCCGTTACCGAGGGGCACCCCGATAAGTTGTGCGACCAGATTTCCGATGCCATCCTTGACGCCATACTGAAGGAAGACCCCATGGCGCGGGTCGCCTGCGAGGTGGCGGCGACCACGGGGCTGGTCATCGTTATGGGAGAGATTACCACCGCTTGCTATGTGGAGATAGCCGACATCGTTCGCGGGGTGCTCCGGGATGTGGGCTATACCCGAGCCAAATATGGATTTGATTGCGATACCTGCGGGGTGATGGTCTCCATCAAGGAGCAATCGACGGACATCGCCAAGGGGGTAGACCACTCCCTGGAGGCAAGGGAAGCTGAAGCGGTTAACAACGAAAAGGAGAACCTGGGTGCCGGCGACCAGGGGATGATGGAGGGCTTTGCCTGCAACGAGACCCCTGAGTTTATGCCGCTCACCATCACCCTGGCGCACAAGCTCTGCCGCCGCCTCGCCGAGGTGCGCAGGAACAAGACCCTGCCCTACCTGCGTCCCGATGGCAAGTCCCAGGTGACCGTGGAATACAATCGCGGCGTGCCCCGGAGGGTGGTCGGTGTCGTCCTTGCCGCCCAGCACGACCCTAATGTAGACCACGAGACCATCGAGCGTGACCTTACCGAGCAGGTAATCAGGAAGGTCATTCCCGCCCACCTGATGGACGAGAAGACCAGGATTTATGTTAACGCCACGGGGCGCTTCGTCATCGGGGGACCTATGGGAGACACCGGGCTCACCGGGCGCAAGATACTGGTGGATACCTATGGCGGCATTGCCCGGCATGGCGGTGGCTGCTTTTCGGGCAAAGACCCCACCAAGGTTGACCGCTCGGCAGCTTATGCGGCGCGGTATATCGCCAAGAACATGGTCGCCGCGGGGATAGCCGACCGCTTTGAAATACAGCTTGCCTATGTCATCGGGATGGCGCATCCCCTCTCTATCGCTATTGAGACCTTCGGCACAGGAAAAGTCTCCGATGAAATTATCCTTGACCTGATTAAAAAGCACTTTGATTTACGCCCCGGAGCCATCATTGAGACCCTCAATTTACGGCGACCCATCTACCGGCAGACCGCCACCTATGGGCATTTCGGCAGGGACGACCTCGACCTGCCCTGGGAGAAAACGGACAAGGCTAAAGTCCTGAGAAAAGAGGCGGGGTTGTAAAGTCAGCCGGCGGTAAACACCCTCCACCCTCCAAGCACGCCCAGGGTGACCAGTAGAACGATAACGCCGGCGATAACCGCCCCCAGTGCGATGGGGGGGAAAGCCTTCTTCCACTCCATACCCAGTAGCCAACTCAGGAAGGTTGCGGTATACACCCCGGTAGCCGGCAGGGGTATCGCCACGAAGAGGGTCAGCCCCAGAAAGCCATACTTGTCAACTTTGGGCTTGCCCTTTTCCTTCACCTTCTCCAGGTAGCGGGTGAAGAGCGGAAAGCGGGACAAAAAGCGGTGGTAGAGTAGCTTTAGGGCAAAGAAAACAGGGAAAAACAAGAGGGCGTTGGCGACGATGGCGATAGAAAAGACCAGCGCCGGGTCAAGCCCCAGGGCAATCCCCAGGGGAATCCCGCCCCTCAGTTCGCTGATGGGGCTCAGCGTCACCAGGATAAACCAAGCTATTTTTTCCATAATAGCGGGTGGGCAGGGGGCTTATAGATTGCCAAAACGCCGCTGCCTCTGTCCGTAGTCAAGCAGTGCTTTATCAATTTCCTTCTTGGTGAAATCCGGCCAGAGCACCGGGGTAAAGTAAAGCTCGCTGTAAGCCGCCTGCCATAACAGGAAGTTGCTCAGCCGGAATTCGCCGCCAGTGCGGATGATGAGGTCGGGGTCGGGGACGTCCCCGGTGTTGAGGTAGCCGCTGAATACCGCCTCGGTGAGCTTTTTGGGGGAAATATCGTCCTTCTTGATACGCCTTACCGCGTCCACTATCTCCGACCTGCCGCCGTAGTCAAAGGCAAGACACAGGGTCATCCCGGTATTATTCCCGGTAAGCTCAACGGCTGCCTCCACTTTCTCTTTCAGCTCCCGGGGCAGTCTGTCCAGCTTGCCGATATGCCTCAGCTTTATATTGTGGCGGTGGAAAAAAGGGGCTTCCTTCTCCACGCTTTCCGCCAGCAGCTGGACCAGTCCCGCAATCTCCTCCGCGGGTCGGCTCCAGTTCTCGGTGGAGAAGGCGAAGAGGGTGAGATACTTCACCCCCCGGTCGGCAAACGCCTTGACCACCTTCCGGACGCCCCTGGCGCCGGTGCGATGACCCTCAAGCCGGGGAAGCCCCCGCTGGCTGGCCCAGCGACCGTTGCCGTCCATAATTATGGCGACATGACGGGGCAGGGAACTTTCCTGGCTCATCGCCTTCCCCTGACGCTTTCCGACGGGGATGCCCTGCCGGGGAAGCGACCCAGGACTCCTTTTATAATCTCCAGTATTACCCTGCCGTGCCAGTCAAAGGAGAAGCCCGGAGAATCCAGCAGGGCTGCGGCGATGCCCCGGGAAGAGACAAGGTCAAAGAGCCGCTCAATCTGGGAATCGCTCAGCTTCTGGTATAGCCGGCGCGCCCGGTAGCCGCTGGAAATTTCCCTCCCGAGCTTCGCCTTCCAGGCTTTTTGATAGCCGGCGAGCTCTCTTGCCCCGAGATTGCCGTGGTTAAATGCCTCGGTCAACGCCTCTACCGCTGCCTGGCTGCCCAGATGACCGAAATAGATTCCCCCTCCCGTGGTGGGCTTCACCTGCCCTGCGGCGTCCCCGATGACCAGCAGCCGGTCTCCGTAGCTTCGGGGCAAAGTCCCCACGGGAACGGCTTTTGTCTTTATCATCCCCCTCTGGGAGAGCACTTTGCCCTGGCAGAAGTGACTTTTCAGCAGTTTCTCCAGGCAGAGCCGGGGATGGGATGCGGCGAGCACGCCGGCGAGAGCTTTGCCCTCGGAGATGGGGACAAGCCAGCCGAAAAATCCCGGCGCTACCTCCTGGCTGAGATAAATCTCCACTTCCTCAACACCTTCAGTCTCCACTTCCGCCTGGGCGCCGGAGGCAAAATGGGCGATGCTTCCCAGCCCCAGCTTCCTGGTGAGCGCCGGCTCAAAGCCGGTGGCGACGACCACCGCTTTTGCCCTGAGCCCCAAGCGGGGCGTTTCAATCCGCACTCCCTCATCATCGATGACGATATTCTCTGCCGGAAGGGAGAAGAAATAGTCCGCCCCCGCTGCCGCCGCCCTGGCGGCTAGCGCCCGGTCAAAAGATGCCCGGTCAATTACATAAGCCTGGACTTGAGCCGATTCAAGCCGCAGGCATCTGCCCGAAGGGGAAAAGAGCTTCGCCGAGTCCGCCCGGGTTAAGATTACATCAGGACTGATGCCGAAGGAGTCAAAGCATTCCCTGCTGATGATGCCGGTGCAGCAAACATCAATGCCCGGAGCCTCTTTCCGCTCCAGGACGGCTACTTTATAGCCCCGCGAGCATAGCTGGAGCGCCGCATAGCTGCCGGAATGACCGGCGCCCACCACGATGACATCATAAAAATCGCCGGGCAACTTACCTTCCCTTCCGTTTATATCATACCAAGTTAAGCCGTGATAGGAAATAAGCTGAGATTGTTAGCAATTCCCAAGGGTCATTGCGAGCGGAGCGTGGCAATCTGTGGGATTGCTTCGGGGCTATGCCCCTCGCAATGACGAGTAAACACTCTCTAAGCCTCCTACCAGCAGCGGGCGCCCCAGGGCAGGTTTAACTGTCCCCGGGAAAGCTGCTATACTATAAGAAGGCGGCTTAAATGAAAAAAGCGGGGTTTATCATCGGCATTATCCTCCTCGTCATTACCCTGATGATGCCTCTCGGTGATAATTTACCGGCTCAGGCGGCGGAAGGACCTCAAGCGGCTCCCCTGAGCCCGGAGTTCATTGAGTTTCAGCAAAATCCTCCGGAGCAATTTTACGGCTATATCCCCCCCACGATGGACCTGAGCCACCTAAGCAAAATCCCCGTTGAGAAGGGTATTACTCCTCTTAACTCCTTGCCGGGCACTTATGACTTGAGGGAGACGGGCAAGGTAACCTCGGTGAAGAACCAGGGCGGCTGCGGGACCTGCTGGCTTTTTGGCACGCTGGGCGCGGTGGAGTCAAGGTGCCTGGTGGTGGAGAACACCACCTACGATTTCTCGGAGCAAAATATCGCCTGCTGCGCCGACCCGGCGTGGACTTACCTGGTGGGCAATCGCTGTCACCCAGGAGGCAACTCCTTTATCTCCTCGGACACGCTGACCAAGAAAGGGACCAGGCTGGAATCCTGCCAGCCTTACAATACCAGCTCCATTGATAGCGAGAGCTGCTATGATAACTGCACCTCTATCAAGAGGCTCACCGGCTTCCGCCTGGTAGCTAGCTCGGCTAATATGATTAATGAGACCAAGCAGGCTATTTACAACTATGGCGCTGTTTCCATGGCGTTTTACTGGAGTGCGGCTTACTATAATTCCACCACCAAAATTTACTACTATCCCAACTGCACCACCGACGCCACTCATATGGTGTGCATCGCGGGATGGAATGACAGCGTAGCCTGGCCGGATAAAAGCGGCTCCGGGGTGTGGATAGTCAAGAATAGCTGGGGAAGCGGCTGGGGAGACAGCGGTTACTTCTACCTCTGCTATGGTTCGGGAAATATGCTGGAGGTAGGTTCCTACCGCTACGAGGACTATCCCCAGAATAAAACGGTTTATCTCTATTACTGGGACGAGGCGGGGTATATATCCAGCGCAGGCTACGGCGATAATACTGCCTGGATGGCGAGCATATTCAATGCCACTTATGAAGGAAATCTCACCGGGGTGGAGTTCTGGACCCCCAGCAACAATGCCTCATACCAGGCTTATGTTTACCGGGATGGCAACATCTCCAACGGTCTTCAAAATTGCACTGCCGAAGGGAACGGGACCTGTAACGAGCTGGGCTATTATTCGGTAACTCTCAACACCACCGTTTCGCTGTCCAGCGGCGAGCCGTTCACCATAGCGGTGAATATAACCACCCCGGGCTACGACTATCCTATTCCTATTGAAATGAACGTTACCAGCGTATGCTACCCTCCGATACAGGGCAATGCGACCTTTATACGGCATACGGCGAATGATTCCTGGACTGATACTGCCCCTTCTGGCTGGAATGTCTGCCTCCGGGGGAAAGTCGAGTCGCCGCCCGCTATTATAGAAGGGACCACCTACCAGGCGAATGCCACTTTATTGCCCCAGGCGAACGTCACCCTGAAGCTCAATGGCTCCGCGATAAAGAACACCACCAGCAATGCCACGGGCTGGTATCATTTCGCGGTCACCGAAACGGGGAATTACACCGTCAATGTCACCAGGGGCGGCTTTACCTCTTTTGAGAAGTGGGCCAATGTAACCGCCCTGAACCAGACCATTACTATCATTACCTGTGATTTCAAGGGTCTGGACGCCCCCTACCCCACCGCCCCCGACGGCTACTATTGCATAAAGTGCTCCAACCTCTGGCTCTACGGGGGTTGGTATCCCCCGGGGTTCGCTCTTGATGCCACCAGGGTTTCCGATGTGCTCTATGCCTGGACGCATCCCTCGTAAAAAGCTGTCAGGGTGAAATATTCCCCGTATTCAGCTATAATTAGTTTATGAGGGCGTGGGAATCGCTCCTTCCCTTGATGGTCCTCTTGGCATTATCGCTGCTGGCGATGCCTCCGGCGAGCCTGGCTGACACCGGACCGGCTTCCGATAAGACTGCCCCGATAACGGTGGATTACTCCTTTTCCCCTCCCGAGCTGGCTAGCTACCAGCTCCCCGGGGGGAGCGCTGATTATGTTTCGGTAACCATGACAGGGCTGCCTCAGTGGAGCGAGCCGGGCTTGCCTGTCCTGCCCTTTAAGACGGTGAGGATTCTGCTCCCTCAGGGAACAGAGGTCGGGGACATCGCCGTAACCTGCGGCGAGAAGGTGTCGCTGCCCGGCTCATTTCTGGTCCAGCCGGGACAGCAGCCGGTGCCGTTAAGCTACGAGGGGCAGGTAGAAGCCGTGCCGCCGGATGAAGAAGTGTATAACTCCTCGGCTCCTTTCCCCGGCAGGCTATACTCCGACGTGACCCTCCAGAGCAAGAGGGGCTACCTCATCCTGCTCATGAACCTCCATCCCCTGGAATATATCCCCGGGGAAGGGAAGCTGTCCTACTACGAGAGCCTGACGGTAACGGTAACGCCTCAAGCAGCCAGCCAGGAGGCCCTATACCGGGGTCTCCCTCAAGACCGGGAGATAGTGGGGGCTCTGGTGGACAATCCAAGAACGCTCAGCACATATTCGTCCCCGGTAAGCCCCCTGAAGGGCTATCTTTTATCCCCCGATGACTATGAGTATGTCATTATCACCAACGAGACCCTGAACGCTACGCCGGGACCGAATAACTTCACGGCTCTGAGGGATGAGAAGGTTTCCCGCAACATCACCGCCACCATCGTTACCACGGAGTGGGTTTATGCTAATTATAACGGGAGCCGACCTGATGGCGGCTGGGACAACCAGACTAAAATCCGCAATTTCATTATTGACGCCTACAGCAACTGGAATACGAGCTATGTGCTGCTGGGCGGCGACAGCGATGGCGGTGGGGGCGGGGGCAAGATAATTCCCCACCGCGGCTTCTTTTGTCGTATCTCCGACGAAGCCCCGCTTCTGGGTTATATAACCGATTATGACATCCCCGCCGATATGTATTATGCCTGCCTTGACGGCACCTTTGATTATAATGCCAACGGCACCTACGGCGAGCCTGGCGATGGCGAAGATGGCGGCGAGGTTGACCTTTTTGCCGAGGTCTATGTCGGACGAGCCCCGGTCGACTCCCCGGCTGAGGTGCAGAACTTCGTCAACAAGACCCTGACCTATCAGAATATTTCCTCCAGCGACGAGAACCTGACGAAGGTGTGGATGGCGGGGGAACACCTCTGGAACCATGGTAAGGTAGGCGATTGGGGTGGAAACTACAAGGATGAGATTAAGCAGGGCTCCAGTGCCCACAACTACACCACCGTTGGCTTTGAAGACTCCGTCTATGCCCCTCGCTACGATGTCTCCACCCTCTATGACCGCGACTATCCCGGCAATAACTGGCCCAAGAGCGAGATAATCGGCATAATCAATAACAACACCCACCTCATAAACCACCTGGGGCATGGCAATGTGAACTACGTGATGAAGATGTCTAACTCCGACGCCAATGCCCTGACCAACGATAAGCTCTACTTCATCGGCTACACCCAGGCGTGCTACTGCGGCGCCTTTGATAACCGGCTAACTAGTGGAGGCTATTACAACGACGACTGCATCTCGGAGTACTTCGTTACCGGAGCTCACGGAGCGGTGGCGTTTATCTCCAACTCCAGATACGGCATTGCCGCTGATAGCACCGACGGACCGTCCCAGCACTTCGACCGCGAGTTCTGGGATGCTATTCTCGGCGAGGACAAGCTCAACATCGGGGTAGCCAACCAGGACTCCAAGGAGGACAACGCCGGGCGCATTGGCGTGCCGGAAGACCGGTGGTGTTACTACGAAATCAACCTCCTCGGCGACCCTGAACTGAGGGTAAAGTTATTTGTAGGGAGCGAGATAGTGGGGACGGCCTACCAGGCTAATGCCACTTCATTGCCCCAGGCGAACGTCACCCTGAAGCTCAACGGCTCCGCGATAAAGAACACCACCAGCAATGCCGCGGGCTGGTATCATTTCGCCGTCACCCAGACGGGGAATTACACCGTCAATGTCACCAGGGGCGGCTTTACCTGCCAGGAGAAGTGGGCCAATGTAACCGCCCTGAACGAGACCATTACTAATGATTTCAAGGGTATGGACGCTCCCTACCCCACCGCCCCCGACGGCTACTATTGCATAAAGTGCTCCAACCTCTGGCTCTACGGGGGTTGGTATCCCCCGGGGTTCGCCCTTAATGCCACCAGGGTTTCCGATGTGCTCTATGCCTGGACGCACCCCTCGTAAAAAGCCGTCAGCAATCAGCCGTCGAAGAAAGTTAGTTACCGGGCATTAAAGGGACAAAAAGCCCTTTAGGAATTTTTCGGGGGAGAGTATAATAAGAGATACCGATGGGGTTTGAGGTTTTTTATCGTAAATGGCGACCGCAGACCTTTGCTGAGGTAATCGGGCAGGAGCCGATAACCACGACCTTGCGTCGTGCTGTGGAGAAGGGGGAGGTAGCCCACGCCTATCTCTTTTGTGGTCCTCGGGGCACGGGGAAAACGAGCACCGGGCGCATTCTGGCTAAGGCAGTTAATTGCCCCCATCAAAAGAAGGGTGAGCCGTGCAACAAATGTGCTCTTTGCCGCTCCATTACCGATGGAAGCTCCCTGGACATAGTGGAGATAGACGCCGCCAGCAACCGCGGCATAGACGAAATCCGCAGTCTCAGGGAAAAGGTGAATTATGCTGCCAGCATTGCCCGTTACAAGGTGTATATTGTGGACGAAGTCCACATGCTTACCGAAGCTGCCTCTAACGCCCTGTTAAAGACCCTGGAGGAGCCGCCGCCCCATGTTATTTTCGTTCTGGCGACTACCGAGCCGCACAAGGTGCTCTCCACGATAGTGTCGCGGTGCCAGCGGTTCAACTTCTACCGCCTGGGGCAGGCAGCGATGGTGGACAAGCTGGAGACTATATCTCAAAAAGAGGGCATCCAGATTGAGCCTAAGTCGCTAAAGCTTATCGCCCAGGCTGCCACGGGAAGCCTTCGGGATGCTGAAAATTTGTTGCAGCAGCTAACCGGATATTATGGTCGCCAGGTTGATTTCGAGCAGGTCCAGGCGACGCTGGGACTGACCGGTGATTTAAGGGTCAGGCGGCTGGCGCAGAATATCGTCAACAGGGATATTTCCTCAGGTCTTCAGCTCATCAACAGCGTCAACGGCGATGGAATTGACCTTCGCCTGTTTAACGGGGAGCTCGTGGAATACCTTCGGGGCTTATTATTCGCCAAGTCAGGCTGTGAAGAGGCTATAGATATTAGCGGTGAAGACCTGGCGGAGATGAAGGAAATGGCTGCCGGTGTTGAGCTTGATTATTTATTGAAAGCGATTAAGCTCTTTGCGGGCATAGATTTTCGCAGTGATAGCTATTCTGCCTTGCCCCTGGAGGTGGCTCTGGTGGACTGCGTTTTATCCGCTGCCCCGGGGCAGCCGGTTGCCGCCAAGCCTAAGAAAGCCAAAGGAGCACAAATGCCTTCTGCACCCGAGCAGCCGGTTGCCGTCAGCAGACCCGTGGAGGAGGCGGAGGTTCTCCCCCAGCCCGCTCCTGAGGTGGCTGAGCCGCCACCGAGCGCAGCTGTTGAAGCCGGTGAAGGCATTGGCTATGTGCAGGCTCGGTGGAAGGAGTTTATCAACTCCTTGAAAGGGGAAGGCTCCAATGGTAGTCTGGACGCCTTTTTGCGCAGCGCCTGCATACCGGTGAAGGTGGAGGACGATACTTTGGTGCTGGGTTTTTACTACCCCTTCCACAAGGAAAAGATTGAAGACCCTAAATATCAGCATCTGGTGGAAAGGAAACTCAAGGAAGTTTTCGGTCACCCCAGCAAGATAAGGTGCATTCTGATTGAGCGGAAGAAGAAAAACCCGCCTCCGCCAAAGGCGGAAGACCCCCTAATCAAAGCCGCCCTGGAAATGGGCGCTAAGATTGTTGAGCGGTAATCTGGAGAGGTGAAAATGGATAAATCAATCTTGCGGCAGGCGAAGCAGCTCCAGGAAAAGCTGGCTAAAGTCCAGCAGGAATTAGGGGATATTACTGTGGAGGCTACCAGCGGGGGCGGCGCGGTCAAGGTGGTAATCGACGGGCACCAGAAAGTCCGTTCCGTGGAAATATCGCCCGAGGTGGTGAATGGCGGCGATGTTGAGATGCTGGAAGACCTTGTCCTCGCTGCCGTTAACGAAGCCATTGTCCGGTCGCAGGAGCTTGCTGCAAAGCAGCTCAGCAGCTTGACCGGCGGGCTTAATATACCGGGATTGTTTTAGCCGGAAAAATGGCATTTATAGCTGAACCTGTGGCTAATTTAATCCGGGAGTTTAGCAAGCTGCCGGGCATCGGTCCCAAGAGCGCTCAAAGGCTGGTGTATCATTTGCTGCGGGGCTCAGAGGAAGAGGCTAAAGCGCTGGCTGAGGCTATCTTGATGCTCAAGGAGAAGATAAAGCTCTGTTCGGTCTGTTTTAACATCACCGATTGTGACCCCTGTCTTATTTGCCAGGATGCAGGGCGCGACCATTCCAGAATTTGCGTGGTGGAACGACCGGCGGACATTCCCCCCCTGGAAAGGACGGGGAAATACCACGGTGTCTACCATGTGCTTCACGGGGCGGTCAACCCCTCGGAGGGAGTGGAGCCGGGGCAGCTCAAGGTGAACGAGCTGTTGTCCCGTCTCCAGAATGGTTCGGTTGCCGAGGTGATTCTAGCCACCAATCCTAATCTGGAAGGGGAAACAACCGCCCTGTATTTGCGTCAGGCTATCTCCCCCCTGGGCATCAAGGTCAGCCGTCTGGCTCGGGGGCTGCCCTTTGGCGCCGAGCTGGAATATGCCGATGACGTGACGCTTTCCCAGGCACTGGAAAGCAGGCAGGAATTCTAAAAGCTACTAATGACATCGCCTCATACCTATCAAGCACGGGCTATTGCCATTAAACAAGCCAAATTTGGCGAGACCGACAAGATTATTACCCTCTTTACCGCCGAGTCGGGCAAGCTGCGGGCGATAGCCAAGGGAGCCTGCCGTCCCGGGAGCAAGCTCGGCGGCAACGTGGAGCCTCCGAATTACAGCCTGGTGATGCTCGCCAGGGGACGCAACCTGGATATTATCACTCAGGTCCAGACCCTGGAGGGGTTCCTGGAGCTGAAGGGCGACCTGTGGCGGGTCTCCTGCGCCTTTTACGCCCTGGAGCTGGTTGATGCCTTTACCGTTTCCGGCAGCCCTAACCCGCCGCTGTTTGATTTATTACTTGATACCTTGAAGCGTTTGTGCCGTGGCGAGCGCGCCGAGACCGCACTGCGCTATTTTGAGCTCCAGCTTCTTCACCATAGCGGTTATCGCCCTCAGTTGCAGCGCTGCGTTGTCTGTAACTTGCCTCTTAAGAAGGGAGTCAATTTCTTCAGCTCCGCTCAGGGTGGGGTGATATGCCCCGGATGCAACCGGGAGGAGTTTATCTCCCGTCCTGTTTCCGTTGACGCCTTGAAAGTCCTGCGGCTGTGGCAGAATTGCGACTATGCTACCGCAAGCCGGGTGAAGCTCTCTTCCCCTCTGTGCTCGGAGTTGAGGCAGCTAATGCCGGGGTATATAACCTACCTCTTGCAGAAGGAGGTTAAATCGCTGGACTGGCTGGAGGAGGTAAGAAAGAGCCTGGCGTTGACAGCGGATGCGGGGCAAACTAAAATCGCCGACAGGGAGGTCTGATTTTGGAAACTGGTTGGCAGCCCAAGCCGGGGGACAAATTTATACGCCGTCCGCTCAGAGCCCATCCTTTAAGGCGCGCCCTGGGAACCTTCGGGCTATTCAGTTTCGCCTACGGCGATGTCGGCTCGTCCATTTACTATGCCCTGGGGCTGGTAGCCTTAATCGCCCTGGGGGCGACGCCGGTAGCCCTGGTAATTGCCGGGATTTTCTTCATCTGTACCGCCCTTTCTTATGCCGAGGGCACGGCGATGCTGCCCGAGGCTGGCGGCTCCGCCAGCTTTGCCCGCCACGGGTTTAACGACCTGACGGGCTCTATCGCCGGCTGGGCGCTGGCGTTCAGCTATATCGTTACCATCGCCATTTCTACTTACACCGCGCCGGCTTACCTGGGATATTTCTGGGGAGCGATTTCCGGACCGGTAGGGGGCACGATTGCCGCTATGGGAATCGTTTTTTTCCTGATGTGCCTCAATATCCTCGGAGTCAAGGAGTCATCAATTTTCAATGGCGCTTTTGCGGTGCTGGACGTGCTTACTCAAATACTCATCGTATTCCTGGCTATTTTGTTCATCTTTGCTCCCCACCCGGGAGTTTTTTTCCATAATGTTCTGGCTAACTGGCCTTCACCGGAAGGGCTGCTCCTGGGCACCGCCATGGCTGCTGTAGCTTATACCGGCGTGGAGACAATCTCGCAGCTTTCCGAGGAAGCAAGGCGTCCCCGGATAAGTGCTCCCCGGGCGCATATTATGCTGATTGCGGTGGTGATGGTCTTGTTCATCGGTATATCGGTATCGGCTTTCTCCACGATGACCCCCACCGAAATAGCTACGGACTGGGCCAGGGACCCTATCGCCGGCATCGCCGCGGGGCTTTCGGCAACCATAGTCCCCGCCGAGGTAGCTACGAACGGCGTTGCCATCGCTATTCTGGACGGCATTCTCCAGCTTCTACCCATACTGGTAGCCATACTGGCGGCGACCATTTTGATTATCGCTACCAACGCCGGGCTTATTGGAATTTCCCGGTTGACCTTCTCACTGGGGAGGTTCCAGTTCGTCCCGCTGACATTATCCCGGGTCCACCATAAATTTAAGACGCCTTACCGGGCGCTATTTTTATTTTCCTCGGTGGCTATCCTGCTGCTCGTTCCGGGCTTCTTACCAGAAGCCTTTCCCAACTTCTTTGTCATCCTGGGCAGCCTCTATGTTTTCGGCTCCCTCCTTGCCTTCAGCCTGACTCATGCCTCCATCATCAGGCTGCGGGTAAAGGAACCTGAGCTTTTCCGTCCTTTTAAGCCCCGGGGAAATATCACCATCAGGGGATATGAGCTGCCTCTGAATGCTCTCATCGGAGTGGTGGCTACCGCTGCAATGTGGCTCACGGTGGTGATAATAAACTCTTATGCCCGCTGGATTGGGCTGGGCTGGATAGCTGCGGGACTTATTTTTTATCTTCTCTTTCGCCGCCGCAAAAAGCTGCCTCTGGTTAAAACAGCTCCGGAAATTAAGGTTCCCGTTAGCTAAGGGGCGAAGAAAAACCAGTCAATTTTCCTTGAGCCTTGCCCCTTCCCTTCCTTCGGAGGTGGCTGCTTGACTAAAAGAGCCTAGCAAGTTAATATCCCCTTTATAATGGGGATAAAGAAAATCCTGGTGCCCACGGATGGCAGTGGCGACGATGCGCTTATAAAGCTGGCTTGCAGCCTGGCAAAAGGGTTTAAGGCAAAGGTTTATGTCGTTTACATTATTGAGGTGGAGCGAAATTTGCCTCTGGATAGCCAGGTTAATTCCCGGGAGGAGAAGGCGGAGAGAATACTTGCCCGGGATGCGGATATCGCCGATGAAGCGGGCTATGAAGTGGAGACCGATTTGCTCCAGGCCCGGGATGCCGGTCCAAGCATCGTTGCCGAGGCTGTGGAGAGAGGGGTAGACTTGATAATAATGTCCACTTCTTATGAGAAACCGCGCGGCGTGGTTGATATCGGCAAGGCTGTCCAGCATGTGTTGAAAGAGGCTCCCTGCCAGGTCTTACTGTACCGAGAACCTGTTTCTTGAGTTGAACGGTGAACGTAATTATCATGGGCTGTGGACGCGTCGGCGCCGGCCTGGCGCAGGTGCTTGATGCCGAAGGGCACAAAGTGACCATTATCGATGTGGACAGCAAGAGGTTTGATGAGTTACCCCCTGATTTCAGCGGCATGGCTTTTCTGGGAGACGCTACTGACGAAGAGGTGCTCCGCAAAGCCGGTATGGAGCAAGCCGATGCCTTTGTGGCGCTGACCCGCAATGATGAGCGGAATGCCATGGCGGCTCAAATTGCCAGGGAGATATTTAATGTTCCCAAGGTATTGTGTCGAATTTATGACCCCTTGCGAGAAGAGTTTTATCGGGGGTTGGGTCTTGAGGCTCTCAGTCCCGTGAGGGTGTTTGTTCGCCTGCTCCAGGAAAGACTGGAAGAATAACGAGGCGAAGATGTATGTCATAGTCGTTGGCGGTGGAGGAGAGGTGGGGCATTATCTCTGCCGCCAGTTGGTGGCTGAAGGGCATGAGGTATTGGTGATTGAAAAGGATGCCCAGAAGTGCGAGCGGATTGAGGAGGAGATGGGGGATATATGCCTGTTGGGCGATGCCTCGGAGATGTCTGTTTTGAATAAAGCCGGGGTGGCTAGAGCGGATGTGCTTATCGCCGTCACCGCTGCGGACGAAGATAACCTCGCCGCCTGTCAGATAGCCAAGGAGAAGTTCAATGTCCCCCGGGTTATCGCCCGGGTTAATGCTCCCCGGAATGAGAAGATATTTAACAAGTTAGGTATCGAATGTGCTATAGATGCCTCGGCGCTTATTGCCGAGCAATTTAAAGCCGAGACCCACCTGTTTACCTTAACGCGCCTGTTCACCATCAGGGACCTGGGGCTGGAGATTGTGCTGGTGAGGGTAGGTGAGAAATCGGCGGCGGTGAACAAGCCGCTGGAAGAGATACCGTTGCCCTCAGCCTCCACCATCTCCTTATTAATACGCTCCGGGCAAGCCCCTCAGATACCCGCCCCCGATACCGTCTTGAACGGCGGCGACCAGCTTATCTGCCTCGTCCCCACCGAGAATGTGGAAGCGCTTCAAACGGTATTTAAGGGAAGCTAATCAAATGGTCAAGGTGGCATTTCAAGGGGAAAGAGGCGCTTTCAGCGAAGACGCCGTGGTGAAGTTCTTCGGCGAGGAAGTCGCTCTTTCGCCCTGTGCCTCTGTCAGGGATGTTTTCCAGGCTGTGCTGGAAGGCAAGGTCGACTTCGGGGTGGTCCCCGTGGAGAATTCTCAGGCGGGCAGCATTAACGAGACCTATGACTTGCTGCTGGAATATCCCCTCAATATATTTGCCGAGGTCATCCTCAGGGTAAGCCACTGCCTGATGGCTTTGCCCGGCGAGAGCCTGGAGAGCATAAAAACGATTTATTCCCATCCTCAAGCCCTGGCGCAGTGCCGGCAGTTTCTGCGGGAGCATTATCCAGGGGTCGAGATTCGAACCACCGGCTCCACCAGCCACGCCGCGCGCTTGGCCCAGGAATTCCCGGAGATGGCGGCCATTGCCGGAGCGGGCGCGGCG
>CAYHBC010000006.1:0-26851 GCA_964354775.1 uncultured Dehalococcoidales bacterium | reverse complement strand
GTTTCTTGCCGGCCATTTCCCGGAGGAAACAATGAAGCAGTTCCGTAATATGCTCGATTACTACGGAGAGGCGCCTATCATTGTCCGCTCCTCAAGCCTTCTGGAGGACGGCTTCACCGATGCCTTTGCCGGAAAGTACCGCAGCGAGTTCTGTGCCAATCAGGGCAGCCTTGAGGAACGTTTGGAGGTCTTCTTAAGAGCAATCAAACTGGTTTATGCGAGTGCCCTGAACCCTGATGCCCTTGCCTATCGCCACCGGCGTGGTCTCGGCGAAGGTGACGAGCAGATGGCGATTCTGGTACAGCGTGTTTCGGGTATGCCTTACAAGCAATACTTCTTCCCGAGCCTGGCTGGGGTAGCTTTTTCGCGGAACCTCTTTGCCTGGACAGACCGCATCGATCCGAAAAAGGGGATGATACGCCTAGTGTTTGGTCTCGGAACTCGCGCTGTTAACCGTGTGAGTGGTGATTATCCCAGAATGATCGCAGTCAGCCACCCAAAAATTAGGCCAGAGATTGGTATGGAGATAGCCAAGTATTCCCAGCGAATGGTAGACCTTCTTGACCTCGAGAAAAAGACTTTTGAGGCTAGACCTTTCGTTGAAGTAGTTAGGGGAGACAGCTACCCCGCTCTAAACTTGCTAACATCCGAGATAGCCGATGGTTACCTGCGTGACTGGTTCGGGACCTCATCTGTTGGTTCTGAGAGAAATCTGGTCTTGACCTTCAACAATATGATAAACCAGACTGCACTGGTCAACATAATCGGGGAGATTTTGAGCAGGCTGGAGGAAGCCTGGGGCCAGCCGGCAGATATTGAATTTACAGCCTATGTCGACAGTGAGAATAATGTAAGAGTCAACTTGCTGCAATGTCGATCATTGCGCGTGCCCACGCTAGCTGGCACAGGAGCCAGACTACCTGAAAAATTGGCCAAGGAACAAATACTTTTCCGCTCCAATCGGGCTATAAATGCTGGGTTGGTCAGCGATATTCGCTACATCATCTATGTAGACCCCAGAAAATATACCGAGGTAGCAACGATAGATATCAAGAGGTCTCTGGGGCAGGTGGTCGGCAAATTAAATAGCCAGTTGCGTCACAAGGAGGGCAAAGTCATGGCAATGGGTCCAGGCCGGTGGGGAAGTAATAACATTGAGCTTGGTGTGAATGTGGGCTATGCCGATATTGACGGCATAGCGGTTCTGGTGGAGGTTGCCCGCGAACAGGCTGGTAATGTCCCGGAACTCTCCTATGGAACTCACTTCTTCCAGGACTTGGTGGAGTCTAACATACTCTATCTTCCGGTTTATCCCGATGATGAAGCTACTGATTTTAACTCTGAGTTCTTTACTCAATCGCCCAACATACTGAAGGATTTGCTGCCGGAACTGAATAGCTTTGAGGAGGTGATACATGTAATTGATGTGCCAGCGGCAACCAGTGGTGCTTCAGTGAGGGTTATTGCTGACCCACAAACTCGCAATGCTGTCTGTTTCTTAGATACAAGTAGAATGGCAAATACCAATTAACGCTAGGAGGAGAGAAGAATGAATTTACAGAGACCAAATGCAAATGATGCTACAAGAACGGCAAATCGCTCTAAAAACGTTGTGCCAATGAGCGGACTTTGTAGTCGCTGCATTGACGGATGCACCGGAAACTGCGAAGTATTCAAGGCTACCTTTCGCAGTAGAGAACTGATCTATCCAGGAGCCTTTGGGGAAATTACTGCCGGTGGAGACAAGGAATATCCTGTTGATTACTCCCATATCAATATACAAGGGTATGCTCTTGGAGCCAAAGGATTACCAGACGGTGTTGCAGGCGACTCGGATTCTGCTATTTTCACGGCGGTAAACACCGAGACTGAATACGGCTGGGATAAGAAAGTAAGGATGCGTATACCTGTATTTACCGGGGCACTAGGTTCTACTGAGATTGCCCGTAAGAACTGGGAACACTTTGCTGTCGGCGCTGCTCTCAGTGGCATAACCCTGGTCTGCGGAGAAAATGTTTGTGGTATTGATCCCCAACTTGAACTTGATAAGTATGGAAAGATTATTTCTGCACCAGACATAGACCGCCGCATAGAAATCTACCGCCGCTACCGCAGGGGGTATGGCGAAATCCTGGTGCAGATGAATGTTGAAGACACCAGGTTGGGCGTTGCCGAGTACGTGAGCCGGAAGCATGGACTGGATACTATCGAGTTGAAATGGGGGCAAGGCGCCAAATGTATTGGTGGGGAGATAAAGGTTAATAGCCTAGAGCGTGCCCTTGAACTTCAGAGACGAGGCTATATTGTCACTCCTGACCCGTCGCATCCGCTCAGCAAGGCAAGCTTTAAGGACGGCTCGCTAAAAGATTTCGAGCGTCACAGTCGCCTCGGCTTTATTGATGAAGAAGGGTTCTATACTGAGGTTGAGCGATTGCGGAACCTTGGCTTCCAGCGCATTACCCTGAAAACGGGAGCTTACAGTCTGCGAGAGTTAGCAATGGCTATTAAGTGGAGTTCAAAAGCTAAAGTCGACCTGTTGACTATAGATGGCGCCGGCGGTGGTACTGGAATGAGCCCGTGGCGCATGATGGAAGAATGGGGTATACCTAGTATTTATCTGCATTCTGCGGCCTATGATTTCTGCAAGAGGCTAGCCAGCAGGGGCGAGCGAGTTCCTGATATTGCTTTTGGCGGCGGCTTCAGTTCCGAGGATGGTATTTTCAAGGCGCTGGCTCTGGGCGCACCCTTTGCCAAGGCAGTATGCATGGGGCGGGCGCTGATGATTCCAGGCATGGTAGGTAAGAACATCGCGATATGGCTTAGCGAGAATAAATTACCCCATACCGTCAGTCAATTCGGGTCAACGCCCGAGGAAATATTTGTCTGTTATGAAGAGGTAAAAGATTTAGTCGGCGCTGAAGAAATGAAGAGTATTCCACTCGGTGCGATAGGAATATACAGCTATAGCGAAAAGCTAAGGGTAGGTCTACAGCAGCTGATGGCTGGCGCCCGGTGTTTCAGCTTACCGGCGATCAGCCGTAGTGACTTGATGTCACTGACTGAGGAATGTGCCAAAGTCACTGGCATCCCCTACCTGATGAATGCTTATCGAGAGGAGGCAATAGATATTCTCGAAGGTCGTCATAACGGGCATGATCGTTATGCACTCGGTTCATTGGTTAGCTATACGGGTACTTCTCGCAGATTCAGGATATACGAATGAATGATTATCACACTAGGTAGTGAATAAATTTGAAGGAGGTGTGCGATGCCATATAACTGGGGACCACATTACATCGTTCCTTCGGAAGTGTTCAAAAGCTATTCGGGCAATGTCCTGCTCCGGGAGGAATTTGACGAAGACCTGCTGCGCAAGGAGCTAAAGGAGTTGGGTCTCGCAGGACCTGTCGTGAGGATAACCAACCCCTGGTACTACCGCAGGAAGAATACGGACACATGGATTAGGGTCGGGGTGTCTGACGATAGAGGGGAAAACTTCCCCGTGAGGTGGGACACAACAAAACTGGAAAACGGGCAATATGAAGTAATGGGATTAATGCACGTCTTTGTCAACAAGAATGGCGAGGAAAAAGCCATCGCCCGGGAAAATGTAGTGGAAGTTACTATTGAGAACTGAGCTATGGTAAGCGAATAAAGGAGTCCGGATGATAGCCGTAATTGATTATGGTGCCGGCAATCTACGTAGCGTGGTTAATGCTATCAGCAGATTGGGCTACCAGACGAAGATAACCAGCAGCCCCGATGAGATGCTTAACGCCCCGGCGGTTATACTGCCGGGGGTCGGAGCCGCGGCTGATACCATAGCCAACCTGCAGACGCTGGGACTGGTCAGCCCGATTCGGCGTTTTATTGCCGAGAGGCGACCCTTCTTCGGGGTCTGTATCGGGCTACAGATTTTGTTTAGCAACACTGAAGAAGGCGGCGGGCATGAGTGTCTTGGCATCATCCCCGGAGTGGTGCGCCGGCTTCCCCAGGGGATGAAGATTCCCCACATGGGCTGGAATCAGGTAAGGCAAAGGATTTCTCACCCGGTCTTTAGCGGCATACCCGATGAAGCCAACTTCTACTTTGTGCACAGCTATTATGCTGAGCCGGAGGATAGTTCACTGGTCGCCGGCGAAACCGAATATGGCATCCCCTTCTGCAGTGTCATTGCCAGGGACAACCTGATAGCAACCCAGTTTCACCCTGAAAAGAGCGGCGAGGTCGGACTCAAGATTTATGACAATTTCATCAGGATTGCCCTGGGAGCGAAGGTAAGCAGGCGGTGACAGAATGGCACGGAGAGAGAAAACAAACTATTTGATTATCGGGAACTCCGCCGGGGGCATCGGCGCTGCTGAAGCTATCCGCGAGGCGGATAAAGCCGGGGCAATCACCATTATTTCCGATGAGCCTTACCCCGCTTACTCCAGACCACTCATCTCGGAGTATCTGGTCAATAGGCGTCCCCTGGAGAGGATGCTGTTTCGTCCGCCGGATTTCTACGAGAAGAGCAACATCCGCTCCCTCTTCGGTGAGAAGGTAGCCCGGGTAGATTTCAATGAGCATATCGCTAAGCTGGAAAGCGGTCGAACGCTAGCCTGGCAGAAATTGCTGCTGGCTACCGGCGGCTTACCTATTGTTCCCCAGATAGAGGGTATGGGGTTAAAAGGAGTCTTCACCTTTACCAGGCTCGACGATGCCAGGGCAATCGACCGATTCCTGAATCAATATGGAAGAGGGGTGAGAGCCGTGGTTATCGGTGGTGGACTCATTGGAGTAAGCGTTACCGAAGCGCTGGTAAGCAGAGGAGTTGAGGTTACCGTGGTCGAGATGAAAGAGCGGATTTTAAACACCATTCTTGACGAGGAGGCATCAGCCCTGGAGGAGAAAGCCCTGATGCAGGCTGGCGTTGAAATAATAACCGGGCATACGGTGTCGAGGATTGGCAGCCGGGGCAAAGCCGTCAGCGTCACCCTTGATGATAGCCGGTCAATCCCCGGTGAAATGGTTCTTATAGCCATCGGCGTCCAGCCGCGCACCGAACTTGTCGCCGACGCCGGAATAAAGATAAACCGCGGCATAGTCGTTGACCGCCGTATGGCCACATCCCAACCCCATGTCTATGCCTGCGGGGATGTAGCCGAGGCTTATGATTTCGTCTACGGAGAGAACCGGCTCACTCCTGTCTGGCCTAACGCCTACACTGGGGGCAGGACTGCCGGCTTCAACATGGCTGGTGTAGCCGCCGAGTATCAGGGTGGGACGGCGATGAACTCCTTGAAATACTTCGGAGTGAACATCGTCTCCGCGGGCATGGTAACCCCGCCCGATGATGGCTATGAGACCGTTAGCGAAAAACACGGTGGTATCTACCGGAAGGTGGTGTTGAAGGACGGGCGAATAGTGGGCATGGTCTTTGCTGGTGATATTGAAAAGTCGGGCATTATCTACAATTTGATGAAGGACAGGACGGATGCCGACCGCTTTAAAGAAGTCCTCGTCGCTGACGATTTCGGCCTGGCTTCTCTCCCTGAGGAAATCTGGCGGACAAGGCTGGCAATACCGCCCTCAGCGTCGTCACCACGCTCCGTTGAGCAGCCCGAAGAGGTGCTCGTTGGAAAGAGGAATAGCCATGAAAGATATTAGACTGGTGAACAATCCTTACAACAACGACAAGGTAATGGATGCCTGCTCCATATTCGGGGCGATGAATACCGCCGGCGAGAAGCTTTCCGGTGAAGGCGTCATCAGGGCTATTACCAACATGCATGACCGCGGCAATGGTCTGGGCGGCGGATTTGCCATTTACGGCTTATACCCCGAGTATGCTGACCTCTATGCCTTTCACATCATGCACCTCAGCCAGAAGGGACAGCAAGAGACAGAGGCATTTCTCCGGGAAAAATTTGACCTGGTTTACCAGGAGGAGGTGCCGACCCGCCCCACGCCAGGGATTGTGAACCCCCCGCTGGTACGGCGCTACTTTCTTGACATCGGGCAGCATAAGCTCAAGAGGCAATCCGAGGACGATTACGTCGTGGACCGGGTGATGGAAATAAATACGCGGCTTTGTGACAGCTTTGTCTTTTCCAGCGGTAAGAATATGGCGGTGTTCAAAGGCGTAGGCTACCCCGAGGAGATAGCCGACTACTTCTGCCTGGAGCAATACCAGGGCTACCTGTGGACAGCACACGGGCGGTTCCCCACCAATACGCCTGGCTGGTGGGGCGGGGCTCACCCCTTCTGTATTCTGGACTGGACGGTGATTCACAACGGCGAGATTTCGTCCTACGGGATAAATCGCCGCTACCTGGAGCAGTTCGGCTATCACTGCACGATGCAGACCGATACCGAGGTAGTGGCTTATGCCTTTGACCTGCTGATGCGCAAGCACAATCTGCCCCTGGAGATAGCGGCTAAGATAGTGGCACCGCCCTTCTGGAGCGATATTGAGCGCCTGCCGCCAGGAGAACAGCAGCTAATGCGAGCTCTGCGTCAGGTGTATGGCAGCTTGCTCTTAAACGGTCCCTTTGCGGTAATTATCGCTCGCCACGGCGAAATGATTGGGCTGACCGACCGCATCAGGTTACGGCCGCTGACCGTCGGAGAAAAGGGCGACGTGTTGTATCTCTCGTCCGAGGAGTCGGCTATCCGCCTGATATGCCCTGAGCTGGACCGAGCCTGGATTCCTACGGGCGGCGAACCGGTTGTCGGCAGGCTGAAGACGACGCCACAACCAATAGCTGCCAAAACGACCGTGGAGGCGGTGTGAAATGCTGACGAAAAGAATTATCCCCTGCCTTGATGTGAAGGATGGTCGGGTAGTGAAGGGAAAAAGCTTTGTTGAGCTACGCGACGCTGGCGACCCGGTAGAGCTGGCTGATTTCTACTATAAAGAGGGCGCCGATGAGCTGGTCTTTTTAGACATAATGGCTACCCCTGAAGGACGTGACACCTTGGTCGACGTCGTGGAGCGTATCGCCGATAAAGTGTTCATACCGCTGACTGTGGGCGGCGGGCTGCGCACCATCAGCGATATGCGGCGGATGCTGCTGGCCGGAGCGGACAAGGTCTCAATAAACACGGCGGCGGTGCTTAATCGCCACCTGGTTAGAGAAGGTGCTGATAAGTTCGGCAGCCAGTGCATCGTGGTGGCAATAGATGCGAAGCGGGTTGAGGGCAACAGCCAACCCCGGTGGGAAGTCTATATCCATAGCGGCCGGAAGCCCACCGGGATTGATGCCCTTTACTGGGCCAGGGAAGTGGTAGCACTTGGGGCCGGAGAGCTGTTGCTTACCAGCATGGATGCCGATGGACACCGGGCAGGATATGACACCGAGCTTACCCGCACCGTGTCTGAGGCAGTTAGCGTGCCGGTCATTGCCAGCGGCGGCGCCGGCACCCCCGAAGACCTGTATCAGGCGCTGGTCGGGGGCAAAGCGGACGCGGTCCTGGCAGCCAGCATCTTCCACTACGGGACTTACTCTATTGATGACATCAAGGAATACCTGGCAAAACGGGGAATACCGATAAGGTTATTTAGCAACCTGTCCCCCTGTTTAAATAAGAGAGAGGCTTCGCCCCTCTCTAAAGAGGGTGAGGCATAAAATGCCTTTAGGGAAAAGACAGTGAAGACCTATATAGCACCAAAATTCTTAATAAAACGAGACGCCGAGCGGTGTATCCAGTGTCAGGTCTGCGTCAACCAGTGCACTTTCGACGCCCATTACTATGACGCCGAAGACGACGAGGTGAGAAGTCGTGAAGAGAACTGCGTTGGCTGCCACCGCTGCGCGCTCTTTTGTCCTACCGGGGCACTGACCATCAGCCGGAACCCTCAGGACTACCGGGAGAACTACAACTGGCGGCCGGAGGTTATTGAGGACATCCTTAAGCAGGCGGAGACCGGCGGACTACTCCTTACCGGGATGGGCGATGATAAGAGCCAGCGTATTTACTGGGACCACCTGGTGCTTAACGCCAGCCAGGTAACCAACCCCTCCATTGACCCGCTCCGCGAGCCGATGGAGCTTACCACCTACCTGGGGCGAAAACCTGACCGGCTGGAGCTCGACGCCGACTCCCTCAATCTGAAAACGGAATTAGCTCCCCAGGTGAAGCTGGAAGTCCCGGTAATGTTTGCTGCTATGTCCTATGGGGCGGTGAGCCTTAACGTGCATGAGTCCCTGGCCAGGGCGGCTAGCGAAATGGGCACCCTGTGGAACACTGGCGAAGGAGGGCTCCACCCCAAGCTATACCAGTATGGGGACAATACCATTGTCCAGGTAGCCTCGGGACGCTTTGGCGTCCATACCGGGTATTTAGATGCGGCAAAGGTAGTGGAGATTAAGATTGGTCAGGGTGCCAAGCCGGGAATTGGGGGACACCTTCCTGGAGAAAAGGTAAGCGCCGAAGTATCGTTGACCCGGATGATTCCCCAGGGCACTGACGCTCTATCGCCAGCGCCGCAGCACGATATCTACTCCATTGAGGACCTGGCGCAGCTTATATATGCCCTGAAAGAGGCGACCAACTATACCAAGCCGGTATCGGTGAAAATTGCTGCGGTGCATAACTCCGCGGCGATTGCCAGCGGCATGGTCAGGGCTGGCGCCGACATCATCGTCCTTGATGGACTCAGGGGGGCTACCGGCGCCGCTCCCAAGATTATTCGCGACAACGTCGGCATCCCGATTGAGATGGCTCTAGCCTCAGTAGACAGCCTATTAAGGGAGGAGGGCATCCGCAACCAGGCCTCCATTGTGGTCTCGGGGGGCATCAGAAATAGCGGCGACGTGGCTAAGGCAATAGCCCTCGGGGCTGATGCGGTGTATATCGGGACAGCAGCCCTCATCGCCCTGGGCTGCCATGTCTGCCAGCAGTGTCATACCGGGAAGTGTGCCTGGGGCATCTGCACCACCGACCTCCGCCTGACCAAGAGGGTCAATCCCGATATCGGCGCCCGCAGGCTGGCCAACCTGCTTCGAGGCTGGAGCATTGAGCTGAAGGACATACTGGGCGGGCTGGGCGTCAATGCAGTAGAGAGCCTGCGGGGCAACCGCCTCCACTTGAGAGGTATCGCTCTTACCGATACTGAGCTGGAAATCCTGGGAGTAAGGATGGCAGGGAGCTAGAAATGGCAGATAGAAAGGACTCAATAATCAAAATAGATGCCAGCGGCGTTTACTACCGGGAGCTTAACGCTAACCTGAGAAAGGCAGCCTCGAACGGCGCCCGGAGGATAGAGCTGCGCAATGTCTATGGACAGCGATACATCGGCACTGATTTAGATAAGCCGGTGGAGATTGAGATATTCGGCACTCCGGGCAACGACCTGGGAGCATTTATGAACGGACCGAGGATTATCGTCCAGGGCAATGCTCAGGACGGCTGTGGCAATACTATGAGTGAGGGAGAGATAATCGTGCACGGGCATGCTGGAGACATTACCGGCCTGTCGGCTAGAGGGGGGAGAATCTTTATCCGGGAAGATGTTGGCTATCGGGCGGGCATCCATATGAAGGAGTATCAGGACAAGAAGCCGGTGCTGGTTATCGGCGGCACGGCGCAGGACTTCCTCGGAGAGTATATGGCCGGGGGCATCCTGGTTTTGCTGGGTCTAAACCTTAAAGAAGGTGAGCCTCACAAAGCCAGGTTCATCGGCACCGGAATGCACGGCGGCGTCATCTACCTGAGAGGAAATGTTGAGGAGCATCAACTGGGCAAGGAGGTCGGCGTTGCCCCGCTGGAAGAGAATGACCGGCGGATTCTTACCCAGTTGATTGGCGAGTTTGCGTCTTACTTCGGCGGTGATGCCGGGGAGATACTGGCTCACGAATTTATAAAGCTTTTCCCCCGCTGGCTCCGCCCCTACGGGAGGCTCTATGCCTACTAAGATAAGGAGGTTATAGCGATGCCTGTTAATGCTGGTGATACCGCATGGCTCTTAGTCTCGTCGGCGCTGGTTATGCTGATGACGCCGGGTGTAGCCCTGTTCTACGGCGGAATGGTGAGACGGAAAAACATCCTCTCCACCATTATGATGAGCTTTATCTGTCTGGCGTTGATTGGTTTGCTCTGGGTGCTTTACGGCTACAGTCTGAGCTTCGGTTCGGACAATGGCGGTTTTATCGGAGGACTTAATTTCGCCGGTATGATGAATGTGGGACAGGAGCCGTCGTCAGTCTATGCCACTACCGTGCCCCACCTGGCCTTTATGATTTTTCAGGCTATGTTCGCTGTTATCACGGTAGCCCTGATTACCGGCGCCGTTGTTGAACGAATGAAATTTGGTGCTCTCATTGTCCTTTCGGCTCTGTGGCTGACCGTGGTCTACTGCCCCGTAGCCCACTGGGTCTGGGGCGATGGCGGCTGGCTGGCTAACCTTGGCGCTCTTGACTTCGCTGGCGGTGCTGTTGTCCATCTCAATGCCGGCATCTCAGCTCTGGCTCTTGTCTTGCTGCTGGGTCGGCGCCGTGGCTTTCCTGGGGAGCCTGTAGTGCCAAACAATATCCCACTGGTTGTGCTGGGTGCTGGTCTGCTCTGGTTCGGCTGGTTCGGCTTTAACGCCGGCAGTGCCCTGACCTCCGATGGCTTAGCCGCCAGTGCCTTTGTTGCCACCAATACCGCTGCGGCGACAGCGGCTTTCACCTGGATGATACTAAGCTGGCTTCACCGACGGCCCACTCTTCTCGGCACAGCTACCGGGGCTATTGCCGGGCTGGCTGCTGTTACCCCGGCCGCCGGTTTTGTGACGCCCCTGGCTGGTATTCCCATAGGCATCGGGGCAGCTATCGCCTGCTACTACGCCATGCTGCTCCTCAAAATGAAGCTCAGCTTCGACGATTCCCTGGACGTATTTGCCGTTCACGGCATGGGGGGCATGCTGGGGATGATATCCGTCGGCGTTTTCGCCAGCCTGGCGGTCAATTCAGCCGGGGCCAACGGGCTGATATACGGGGGAGGCATGCAGGTCCTGAAGCAGCTGGCAGCTATCGGCGCGGTGGGTGGTTTTGCCTTCGTAGCCACCTGGCTTCTGGGCAAGCTGGTTGATGTCACCATTGGGCTGAGAGTGGGACAAAAAGAAGAAACGGTGGGGCTGGATATTTCGCAGCATGGCGAAAGAGCTTATGGAGGCGTGCTCCGATGAAAAAGATAGAGGCGATTATCCGGGAGGAAAGACTGGAGGCGGTAAAAAAGGCGCTGGAAGAGAACAGCTGTTTCGGTATGACCATCAGCGAGGTCAGCGGCAGAGGCAAGCAAAAGGGGGTCTCACTGCAATGGCGGGTTGGCGAATACCGGGTAGATTTGCTGCCCAAGCTCAAGATTGAGCTGGTGATACCTGATAAAGACGTACCCGTCGTAATAGATGCCATCGTCGGCAACGCCAGGACGGGTGAAATAGGCGATGGCAAGATTTTCGTCCTGCCGGTGGACAGCGTGGTGCGTGTCCGCACCGGCGATAGAGATGAAGATGCAATCTAGAGAAGTTACGAGGTGAAGATGTATGTATTGAATTAATGATAAATGGCGAAATCCCGTATAAATATTACCAAAGGAGGTTAAATATGGAAACTAAAAGCAGAAAGAAAAGTAAGAAGGAGGAGGTCCTGAACAAGGTAAAGGAGCACGATGTTAAGTTCATCAAGATGTGGTTCACCGACATCCTGGGGTTCCTCAAGAGTTTTACCATTACTGTGGAGGAGCTGGAACTAGCGCTGGAGGAAGGGATGGGCTTTGACGGGTCGTCGATTCAGGGGTTTGCCCGGATTGACGAAAGCGACATGGTGGCGTTGCCCGACCCTGATACCTTCCAATTTCTACCCTGGAGACCGCAGGAGCACAATGCCGTAGCTCGAATGTTCTGCGACATCAAAAGGCCCGGGGGCGAGCCTTTTGAGGGCGACCCCAGGTATGTCCTGAAGAGAAATCTGAAGCGGGCGGCGGATATGGGCTATACCTATTATGTGGGGCCAGAACTGGAATACTTCTATTTCCGTAACTCTGATGGAACCGAGCCGCTGGACGAGGGTGGCTACTTCGACTTAACCCCCAGGGATGCAGCCACCGACATGAGGAAGGAGACGGTTCTCACCCTTGAAAAGATGGGCATAGGTGTTGAGTATTCCCACCACGAGGTTGCCACCAGCCAGCATGAAATAGACATGAGGTATACCGATGCCCTGACCATGGCGGATAGCGTGATGACTTATCGCCTGGCGGTCAAAGAGGTAGCTCTTAGCTTTGGCGTCTATGCTACCTTCATGCCCAAGCCGGTCTTCGGCATCAACGGCAGCGGTATGCACGTCCACCAGTCGCTTTTCAAGGGCGAACACAATGCCTTCTTTGACCCCAAGGACGGGTACCATCTTTCCAGGGTAGCCCGGTGCTATATCGCTGGACTGCTCAAGCATGCTCCTGAAATTACCGCGGTCACCAATCAGTGGGTCAACTCCTACAAGCGGCTTGTTCCCGGCTATGAGGCGCCGGTTTACCTTTCCTGGGCACGGCGGAACCGCTCCGACCTTATCCGAATCCCGGAGTATCGCCCCGGCCGAGAAAAAGCAACCCGAATTGAGTTCAGGTCTCCTGACCCGGCCTGCAATCCCTATCTATGTTTCAGCGTCATGCTGGCTGCCGGGCTGGAGGGAATTGAGAAGGGCCTGGAACCACCGCCGCCAGTAGAAGCCAATGTCTACGAAATGACCGATGAAGAAAGGCAGAAACGAGGAATAGGGACTTTGCCTGCCAGCTTGCTAGAGGCTGTCCAGCTTGCTGAAAAGAGCAAGCTGGTGCGCAGAGCTCTTGGTGACCACGTTTTTGACGCTTTTATCAAAAACAAGCGGATTGAGTGGGACGAGTATCGCACTCAGGTGACTGACTATGAGCTTAAGAGATACTTACTCAAATTGTGAGCCCAGAACGGTTACCATGCCGGGAGTAATCAGCCTGCCCCGGCTATGGAACGTGAGGTCAATAGAGTGGGAAACCAGAAAGGAGGTGAACGATGCCCAGAATGATTTTTACCGTCACCATTGATGCCCACGGCTCTATACCAACAAACCCCTCCGAGCTACTGACGCCTGACTTCCTTGAAAAAAACATCGGTGAAGCACTCGCCAGAGTAGCTCGGAATAACCCGGGCCATCCTCCGTATACAATAAAAGTTTCCGGTGGTGGTCCTCTTACCGAAATAGAGCAATACCGGGTATGGCTGAGAGAGACGCTTGAGCGGGCACATGAGCCGAGGTGAGTCGAACATAGTTCGCTATCCCTGGAGAGCCTAGCATGCGCCGATTACGGATTGGACTGGCTCAGATTAACACTACTGTGGGCGATTTCGCCGGTAACAGGCAGAAGATTCTGGAAGCTACCGCTGAAGCCAGGTCTTCAGGGGTTGACCTCCTCACTTTCCCTGAACTGGCTATCTGCGGTTATCCGCCCGAGGACTTGCTGTTTAAGCCGCAGTTCATTGAGGAAAACCTGGAGGCGTTGAGGAAGATGGTCGAGGGCTCCTCGGGGCTTACCATTGTGGTCGGCTTTGTTGACGCCAGGGAAGACGTCTATAACGCTGCGGCAGTAATCCATGACGGCAAACTTGTCGGCGTCTATCACAAGATGTATCTGCCTAACTACGGCGTCTTTGATGAGAACCGCTATTTCCGGGCAGGTAACGAGTGCCCGGTGTATATTATCGCCGGAGTCGGCATCGGCATAAATATCTGCGAGGACATCTGGTACGAGACCGGACCAGCTACCGACCAAGCCTATTCAGGGGCTGAGGTCATAGTGAACATAAGCGCCTCGCCATACCACTTTGGCAAGGGGAGCTCCAGGGAGAGAATGCTGGCGACGCGTGCTGCCGATAATGTGGCTATCTTCGCTTACACTAACCTGGTAGGTGGGCAGGATGAGCTCGTCTTTGATGGCAACAGCATGGTGCTGGATGAGAGAGGACGGTTGCTCGCCCGAGGCAAACAGTTTGAAGAAGACCTGGTAATAGCTGACCTTGATGTCGAGTCCGTCTTTCGGACGCGTCTTCACGACCCAAGGTGGAGAAAGGCGGCACCAGTTCAACAAAACCAGGGATGGCGTGAGACCAGAATAGCGGTGTCCCAAGCGCCTTTGAGCAGTCCAAAACCGCCGATACCGCGAAGGCATTATGAAGTCCGCGGACTGCCCGGGGAGGTGTATGACGCGCTGGTGCTGGGCACGCGCGATTACATCCGCAAGAATGACTTTGAGAAGGTGCTCATCGGTCTTTCGGGAGGGATAGATTCCAGCCTGGTAGCCAGCATTGCCGTCGATGCCCTGGGGAGTTCAAATGTGATCGGGGTAGCTATGCCATCGAGATACTCTTCCCCTGGCAGCATATCAGATGCCGAGCTTCTGTCCCGAAACCTCGGCATCAGGCTTATGACCATCCCCGTTGAGAAGGCTTTTGGTGCCTATCTGGAAATGCTGGGTGAAGCCTTTGAAGGGACTGAGCCCAATGTTGCCGAGGAAAACATTCAAGCTCGCATCAGAGGCAATATCCTTATGGCATTATCCAACAAGTTCGGCTGGCTGGTTCTGACCACCGGTAATAAGAGCGAAATGGCTACGGGCTACACTACATTATACGGAGATATGGCCGGTGGCTTCGCGGTGATAAAGGATGTGTCCAAGACCATGGTCTATGAGCTCGTCGGCTACCGGAACTCGCTAGCCGGTCGCGAGCTGATACCGTCTACCATTATAGATAAGCAACCCTCGGCAGAATTAAAGCCCAATCAGAGGGACATTGACACCCTGCCTGCGTATGAGCTGCTTGACCCTGTTCTAACGGCGTATGTCGAGGAAGATAAGAGCGTGGAGCAAATTATCGGTATGGGAATTGACCCCGGAGTGGTCAAGCGGGCGGCACGACTGGTAGACACAAGTGAGTATAAGCGCCGGCAGGCGCCACCAGGCATTAAGATAACTCCTCGAGCTTTCGGCAGAGACAGAAGGTTGCCCATCACCAACAGGTTCAAGAGATGGTAATTAAAGAATAAATAGTCTGGCATGAAAATCGGAGTTTTAGCCTTACAGGGAGCATTTGTGGAGCATATCAGCGTTATGCAGCAGCTAGGAGTAGAGGCTGCGCCTGTCCGCTTGCCTGGTCAACTCAACAACTTAGATGCACTTATAATTCCGGGCGGAGAAAGCACTACCATACTCAAGTTAATGAAAAGCTCACACCTTTTCCAGCCCGTGAGAGACCTGGCTCGATCAGGGCTTCCTATCTTCGGGACATGTGCCGGGATGGTCTGCCTCGCCAAAAAGGTCTGTAATTATCATATGGAAACCCTGGGCGTCATGGACCTGGTAGTTAAACGCAATGCCTCTGGGAGACAGCTAGATAGCTTCGAGACCGAGCTAGCGGTCCCGGCTCTGGGAGATGAGCCGTTCCCTGCCGTTTTCATTCGCGCTCCGTTTATTGAGAGCGCAGACCCGCAGGTGGAAATCATCGCCAGTTTGCCCGGTGTTGCCGCTGTTGCCTGCAGGCAGGGAAAATTCCTCGCTACCTCTTTTCATCCCGAGTTAACCAGCGACTTCAGGCTGCATAGTTACTTCCTGAGAATCGTTGCCTCTACTGATTCGCCGGGATAACAAGGTCCGAGGCGCTATTCAGTTTTTGAGGCGGGGATAGTATAATGGCAGGAGAGTATCTTATTGAGCAAGAGGGAGTCCGAATGATGCAGGCTAGTGGCTCTGAAACGGAAAGGAAGATTGTAACTATTCTCAGGGTTTTGAGCGAGTTCTCGGAGCCGCTGGGGTCAACCACGATTGCTCGCGAACTGGAGAGTCAGGGGGTCTTCTTGAGCGAGAGAGCGGTTAGATACCACCTGAGAATAATGGACGAGCGTGGTTACACTCAGCTCGTAGGTCGTGATGGTCGAATAATCACGCCGGAAGGTCTTGAGGAAGTCAAGCAGGCGCTGGCGCCGCAGCAACTCGGTTCGGTGCGGGAGAAGCTGGAGATGCTGGCATTCCAGACCACCTTCGACCCCCAGAAACGAACCGGTCAATTACCCATAAATGTCTCAACCATGGACAAGGGCAAGTTCAAAAAGGCGCTATCAGCTATGAGGGGCGCCTTCAAGGCCGGGCTCTGTGTCAGTGATTTGGTGACGACAGCCTCTGAGGGCGAAAGGCTTGGTTCAATAATTATCCCGGGCGGTAAAATCGGGCTGGCTACCGTTTGTGGCGTAACTATAAATGGTGTACTTCTTAAGGCTGGTGTTCCTACAGAGTACAGGCTTGGAGGAGTGCTTGAAGTTAGAAATTCAAAGCCGAGGCGTTTCGTGGCGGTAATTGACTATGCTGGCACATCCCTGGACCCTTCCGAGCAATTCATTCGGGCTAGAATGACCAGTGTAAGCGAAGTTGCCCGGACGGGGAACGGCAAGATACTGGGCGTTTTCCGCACGGTACCGGCGCCGGCGAGAGCAATTGTTGAAGAGAGGATTGCTATGCTGAAGGCGGCTGGTATCAACGGGGTTTATGCTCTTGGCAATACTAGCGAGCCAGTCTGTCAAATTTCAGTGGGTCTGAATCGGGTCGGCATTGTGCAGCTTGGTGGGCTGAACGCGGTAGCAGCAGCCGTCGAGGCTGGAATTGAGATAGAAAGCATCGCCGAGAGCGGGCTGATTGATTTCCAGCAGCTACATAGCTTCTGGCAGCTCTAGCACTGCCGGGCGAACAAGCCAGGTTACTCGCCTCTAAGTTGAAAAAGGCAGGCTTGAGAAGGCGGATAAGTGGCTGGACAAGGACAAGCCTGCCCTAGCCATCAACAGCTACAAGCTTGCCTGGATGTATGCCCAGGCAGCAATTAAGCTGGGGGGTGGGGTAATCACTTCCTGTCTAACAATCGTCCACAATGTGCAGGGGGGGATTGAAGCTAAAGCCGCAGGCTGGTATATTTACCACCAGGGGGTGGGGCGGTAGAATCTGCTTAAAAGGAGGCGTCTGATGCATCCCATCGAGCGTATCATTAACACATTCGAAGGAAAACCGGTGGACAGGGTTCCGACCTTCTGTGCCATGGTCGAAGACAGGACCTTTAACGAGGTGCTCGGCAGTCCCCTCATCCCTCAGGAAAAACTGATGAACAATCCAGTTTCTCGCTTTTTCCTGGATAGGTGGGGGGGGAAGCTGTCGAAAACCGTGTTTCAGACAGGGATGACCCGGGCGATGGAAAAACGCATCAAGGCACAGGTTGAACTGGGTTTTGATGGGGTCTGGGCGATTCTGGATGAGACCTTCACCTTGCTCGACTCGAAGACCATGGCACGTTCCACAGGTTCGCTCTACAACCTCCAGCCCGACGGGTATGGGAACATAACCTACATGTACCGCAGTCCGGGCATCAAGAGCAGAGAGGACTTCGAAAGCTGGCCGTACTGGTCGGACACTGATCAGATCGCGCACAGTACGTATACATTTTTCAAGAAGATGGTATCAAGATATGGGGGGAAGACCTGTCTGTTCGGGCAGTCCTCTGCCTACGGCGCCCAGGAGTCGCTCTGCTGGACTATCGGTATCGAGCGGCTGCTGGTCTGGATCAGGCGCAATAGAGACCTCGTGGAGCGATTCATCGCCATGAGCGAGGAACTCTGCATGAAAACCGCCATAGCCATGCTCGATGTGGGGGTCCCCGTGATACTCCAGTCCGATGACTTCGCCTTCAAAAGCGGCCCCATTATGAACCCGAAGCTCATCGAAGAACTCTTCGGCCCGTCGTATCGCCGGATTATCAAGGCAGTTCACGATAGGGGCGCAAAATATGTGTTACACTCCTGCGGTGACAATACCCTGCTCTTCGACACCTTCATCTCCTGGGGTGTTGACGGGCTGCATGCCTACGAAAACACCTCCAACGTGGATATATACCGTGAGAAAGAAATTCGTGGCGACAAGGTCACCATCATCGGAGGGGTTGGGGTTGACTATCTCCTCACCGACAGATCCAGGGACGAAGAGGTCGTGGACAAGGTGAAAGAACTGATAGCCCGGCTCGGACCCGGCGGGCGATTCATCATCTCACCGGTCCACAGCCTCAGCACAATCCCGGCCCACAAGCTGAAAGTCATGATTGATGCTGTTCACGCCTACGGACACTACCCGATATCAATTGGCTAGTGAGTCTGGTTCATGGGCAGTGTTCGATTTACCCACTGAAGAGGAGGAAACGCAATGAAAGAATCGCTCCAGCAGGTAATCCGGACCATCGACGAACTCGATATTGACGCTAGCTGCTCGGTTGTCCAGCAGTGTCTCGATGAAGGAATCTCTCCTGAAGAGGTCATCGAGAGCGGCATCAGCAAAGGCCTTTCCATTGTGGGTGAAAAATTCGAGTCGGGCGAGTACTTCCTCGCGGACCTCGTCATGGCGGGAGAGGTCGTCCGCGAAGCCATGTCGGTACTCAAGGGAAAAATGAATCCTGAGAAAACCTCCTCAAGAGGAAAGGTCATCCTTGCCACAGTGCACGGTGACATCCATGAAATCGGCAAGAACATCGTGGGACTAATCCTTTCTGCCAATGGGTTCGAGGTAATCGACCTGGGTGTGGATGTTCCTGCGGAAAAGATCATCGATACCGCCAAGGCTACCGGGGCTCGACTGATTGGTCTTTCCGCCTTGCTCAGCACCATGATAGGCAGTATCAAGGATGTGGTTGATGCATCATCTCGAGCTGGCCTCAGGGATCAGGTCAGGATTGTTATTGGTGGTGCGTGCACCTCAGATGACCTGCGCCAGGAAATGGGCGCAGATGCATACGGTGAGACAGCAGTCGATGCCCTGAGTATCTTCAGGGGGTTCACAGCAGCAGCCTGACATGAAAAATGGTCGCTCTCCTCTCATTGCACCGATGGCATCCAGCATGGGAATGCAGCTCACCAGGACATCCATGCAGGAAAACATCGCCTCCCTCTCCTGCAGGATTGCGTCTGTTGATGCCTTCCTGAAACGTTTTCCAGATGTGGATACGGCGTTTACCATCATGGATACCTCGGTGGAGGCAAGGTCAGCCGGATGTCCCTCGGAATTCAAGGGTAGCGTCCCGGTCATCACAGGGCATCCCTTCATCTCTCCCTCCGATCTGGAATTACTGAAGATTCCCGAACCGCTCAAAGACAAGGCTATGCGACCGAACATCGATCTCGTGAGGCATCTTGCTGCTACCTCGGGAAAGGACGTGGCAGCATTCGTCACAGGACCGGTGACGCTGTCCGCCCATCTTCTGGGCATCACCCCGCTGGTCGTTGCCTCCCGCAAGCACCCTCCCGGATTCGAAAAGGTTCTGAACCATTGCACGAAGTTCATCCGTCCCTATGCCGAGGACCTGGCTGGAGCCGGGGCTTCATATATCGTGGTGCTGGAACCGCAGGTCATCTTTTTTTCCCCCGCTGTCTTCGAATCATCCATCAGTCCTTTCCTGGAGGAACTCGCCTCCGGCCTCCCCTGGCCTGTACTCCACGTTTGCGGAGACACCACGAGACACCTGAGAGCATTCGCACACCTCAGGTACTTCGATATCCTGAGCCTGGACACCAAAGTAGATTTTACCCGGGGCTTGGCTGATGTCCCGGAACTCAGCCACAAAACCCTCATGGGAAACATCGACCCTGTGAACGTCCTGCTCAGGGGTAATCCCGACCTGGTGAGCCAGACAGTATCCAGCCTGATGAAGTCCATGGCCGGAAAACGCTTTATCCTGTCCTCCGGGTGTGATGTGCCTCCCCATACCCCACCGGAAAATCTCGATGCCGCGCTCAGCACGGCACGTATGCTCAGGGGCTAGAAATCGATGACCTTTTATACCGTGACGTTGAACCCTGCCGGAAAGAGCCAGACGTTTCCCGAAGGCACCCTGCTTGCCGATGCACTTCTGGACTTGGGCGTACCCCTGAAAACGCCCTGCGGAGGCAAGGGGACCTGCGGACACTGCCGGGTTCCTGTTACAGGGATTCAGGCTGATATTACCCCAAACGAGGAGCGAGCTCTCCGGGGGAAACATGGGTATCGGCTCGCCTGCCAGCTTCCCCTGATAGGGGATGTCGAAGTTTCCGTAGAAGAGACCATCCGGGAAAAACAGCGGTGCTATCCGGGTCTTGAGGGCAACAGACCCTACTGTCTTGCCGTGGACATCGGAACCACGAACGTGCGTATCTCCATTGTCGACCCTGGTTCAGGGTCTTCGTACCTCCTGGATTCCTTTCTCAACCCTCAGAGGAGATTCGGGCATGATGTAATCTCCCGGATATCCGCTGCCTCCCAAAGGGATGTACCGCGAAAAATGCAGGGTCTGATACGGAAGTCGGTCTTCTCATCCATATCTCAGGCACTTGATGCAATGGATATCTCCTCAGAGAGGGTCTCGTGCATCGCGTTCTCCGGCAATACCACCATGCTCTATCTCCTGTTGGGAAACGATGTGACACCGCTTGGCAAGTATCCTTACCCGGTGTCGGCCAGGGAATTCTCAGCTCTCACTGTTGGCGACCTCGGCGGCTCCCTCATTCCTGAAACCCCGGTCTACATCCTCCCTGTCCTGAGCGCTTTTCTCGGGGGCGACCTCATCGGTGGTCTCGCCCTGTGTCATACGAACGGGATCAGGAGGAACGCCTTTTTCATCGACCTGGGCACGAACGCCGAACTGTTCCTCATGGACCGTGCCGGTCAGGTCCATGCCACCTCCTGTGCCATGGGCCCCGCCCTGGAGGGAATAAACATCACGTGGGGCATGACTGCAGAAGACGGAGCCATCACCCACGTGATGCAGGAACCAGGAGGTCTTTTCTACGAGGTCATGGGTGGAATACGCCCTTCGGGAATCTCCGGCACGGGATTGATTGACCTCATCTCTCTTCTTCTCGAGAAAGGAATCATTGAGGAAAGCGGTGTCTTTGCACCCCCAGCAGGTATGAATCTACCCTCTCCTCTTGATTTTGGAGAAACCGACGGCGTCAGGGAGCTCCGTATCCAGGACGACATCACCTTGACGCAGGTGGATATCCGTACCGTTCAGCTTGCCAAGGGGGCGAGCCTGGCTGCATCCGAACTCCTGCTGAAGGAGGCACGGTGTTCGACAGATGACATCGAGAATGTCTTCATAGCCGGTGCTTTTGGAGAGCACCTTGACATGGAGCATTTTAGCAGACTCGGTTTCATCCCGGAGTTTAAAAACGCCCACTCCAGGTTCCTGGGGAACACCAGCCTGCAGGCTGCCCAGATGACCTGCAGAGATGCAAGGTTCCTTGAGAACGCAACCAGGCTTCGAGACCGCACACGGGAGCTCGTGCTCGCGAACCACCCTGGCTTTCAGGACACCTTCATCAGGGCTCTGTCATTCTCATCCGGAATTTCATAAGGATACGAAGATGGATGCGAACATCATCGAGAACATTCCCTTCTCAGTAGATAAACCGGGATTTTTGGAACTCCTGAGGATAAGACCGGGTTCGAGACAGGCCGTCGAGTTCGAAGAACTGCTCGATGCGGCGTGTGACATCGCACGGCCGAAGGCAGCCTTCAGAGCAGCGTATCTTGAGGATTCTCATGAGGATTCTGTGACCATCGAGGGAAATCTCTTTTCGAGCAGGGTCCTGAAGACCAATCTCGAAGAAACGCACGTGGTGTTTCCGTTCATTGCCACCTGCGGCACAGAGCTGCAGGAATGGGCTGCTACGATGCAGAATACGCTCCATTGTTTCTGGGCAGACAATATCCAGCTCATGGCGCTCGGTTGTGCAGTGGCGGCACTGGATGCTCATCTCAAGGAGGTCACCGGAAGCGAAATGCTTTCTTCCATGCATCCGGGCTCCCTCGAAGACTGGCCGCTAACGGAGCAGATTCCGCTATTCAAGCTGCTGGGGGAGGCACCCGGAAGAATCGGGGTACATCTCACCGAGAGTATGCTTCTGGTCCCCCTGAAATCCATCTCCGGCATCCAGTTTGTCTCGGAGGAAGGCTTCTTGAACTGCAGGCTCTGCCCAAGGGAGAAATGCCCTGCACGGAGGTCTCCCTACGAGCGTGACCTCCTGGAGAAAAAATATACCGCACGTACTCCTCATACCTGATTACCTGGCTGAGCTTTCCCGATGTCTGAACAGGCCATTATCGAGAAGGTGTTGAGACAGCCGGCAGCCTGGCGGTGGCACAATCGGGTGAGTTTGTTAACATTCTGAGTGAGTGTGCCCAATTTATGAAGTATGTTTATGCCAGGCTCTGAGTAGCAGACGCAAGAAAAACATCGTTCACGGCGATAATATCCCCGCATCTTTTAACTACGTGCTCCCACTCGGTGATAGCGCTCATACTTAGACTTTATCATGCCTAATCATGCTCTTCTGGGCGAAATTCTGCTCCACAAACCTCCAATTTACCAGGCTCCAGAAAGCTTCTACATATTTGGCCCGGGCATTCCTGTAGTCAATATAGTAAGCATGCTCCCACACGTCACATGTTAGCAACGGTTTCTTACCATCCTTCAACGGATTGCCCGCATTGCTCGTAGCCTCAATTGCGAGGCTGCCGTCGGGATTCTTCACCAGCCAGACCCATCCTGAACCGAACAATGTTACTGCAGCAGTGGTAAACTTCTCTTTAAACTGAGCAAATGATACGAAGTCCTTGACTATGGCACTGGCCAGTGCTCCGGAGGGTTCGCCGCTGCCTTTTGGTGACAGGCAGTTCCAGTAGAAAGTGTGGTTCCAGACCTGTGCGGCGTTGTTAAAAATACCGCCCGAAGCCTTCTTCACGATATCTTCCAGGGTCAGGTTTTCAAACTCGGTATTGATTATGAGCTTGTTGAGATTATCAACATATGTCTTGTGATGCCTGCCATAGTGGTATTCCAGGGTCTCAGCCGAGATGTGGGGAGCCAGTGCGTCCTTGGCATACGGTAATTCAGGTAGTTTGTGCTCCATCATATCCTCCTCTTCAGTTTATCTTTCAGAGTTTCTTAATTTTAGTAATTCTCCGCCAGCAGTTCGTAGTATGCCTGCGGGTGTTTGCATGCCGGGCATACCTTGGGAGCCTCAGTACCTTCGTGGATGTAGCCGCAGTTGGTGCAATGCCACTTCACAGGGACTGCCCTCTTGAATGCTTCGCCCTTAGACACATTCCTGGCAAGCTTCCGGTATCGCTTCTCGTGGAACTCCTCCACTTCGGCAATTTCCTTGAATGACGCTGCTATTTCACTAAAACCTTCTTCCTTTGCGACCTTTTCCATTTCGGCGTAAAGCTTGCTCCATTCCAGCTTTTCACCATCCGCCGCAGCTTTAAGATTCGCCTTCGTGCCTCCGATAATCCCTGCCGGATATGTAGCCGTGATTTCCACATCCCCGCCTTCGAGGTATTTGAAGAAAACTTTGGCGTGTTCTTTCTCGTTACCGGCAGTCTCCGTGAATATATTGGCAATCTGCTCGTAACCCTCCTTGCGCGCAACGCTGGCAAAGAAGGTATATCGGTTCCTCGCCTGCGACTCGCCGGCGAAAGCAGTTAGAAGGTTCTTCTCTGTCCGGGTCCCTTTGACTGATTTAGTCATCAACTCATCCTCCTGTTTCTTAATCTTTTCCATGGGGGTGACCAAGAACTATTCTCCTTAGCTGAGCTAAACATTTGTATTACCTCCCCTTCTTAATCCCTATGCCAGAGCGCTACCTGATTTTACCACAGACAAAATGTGAAGGGTATAGTTGACGGGGATTTGGCTCAGCCTTACGTTCACCTTTATGGTAGAATATTGTTAAATAAGCAGCCGAACAGGCAGGAGAAAAGGCTAAAAAGATGCCCTTGTCGACAGAGCGTTTGCGCGAGATAGTTACCAAACTGGTTTCCCGACCCCTCGTCCCGCTGTTAAAGTAAACTAGTAGGGAAGGGAAACATGGGCATCTTTGATAGCTTCAAAAAGAAAAAGCCTGAGGAAAGCTCAAGGGAGGTAACACGGGAGGCTCCTCCCCCAAGGGAAGAGGCAGTTGCCGGAAGGTGGCAGGTTGGAGACAGGATTCAGAACCGCTACGAGATATACCATGTCCTGAGCGGCCCAGGCAAGACCGGCATGGGAATTGTTTACATCTGCTACGACCATGAGTTCAACGAACCTGTAGCATTAAAGACCTTCCAGGACAAGTACCTCAGGGAGCGCGCCGCCATCGACCGCTTCAAGTGGGAGGCGGAAGCCTGGGTGAGGCTGGAGAAACACTACAACATCGTCCAGGCAAGGTATGTCACTGAGATTCTGGGGAGGCCTTTCATCTTCCTGGAATATGTTGTTGGCGATGAGCAATACGGTGCTGACCTCTCCGGCTGGATATGGGGAGGAGGCCTGCGAAAGGGAGGCAGGCCTGATATCCCCCTGATTCTGGACTTCGCTCTCCAGTTCTGTCACGGGATGACTCATGCCGAGGGGAAATTTCGGGAAATGGGTAAGCCCTTTGTCCACCGCGATGTTAAGCCGCAGAACATCATGGTTACCCAGGACAGAGTGGTCAAGGTTACCGACTTTGGTCTGGTGAAGACCTTTGCTGAGTCGGATGAGGACATTCCCTCGATAACCGTTGGTGATGAATCCCACAGGAGGCTTAGCTGGAGCAAGTCAGCCAATGTCTGTGGTACGCCTCCCTATATGTCCCCGGAGCAGTGCTGTGGTGAGAAGGACATAGATACGAGGGCGGACATCTACTCCTTCGGCTGTGTGCTCTATGAGATGACCACTGGAAGATGCGTGTTTGATGCCCGAAGCGCGGTCGAGTTTATAAACCATCACCTGAACACCATTCCCCGGTCCCCCGAGGCTCACCAGGAGCTGGACAGGGTAATAATGAAATGCCTGGAGAAAGAACGAGCAAAGAGGTACCAGAATTTTGGGGAACTGGAGAAGGACCTTTCCCTGCTTTACCATGAGCTTACCGGCGAGGCGGTAGAGACGCCGGGGATGATAGAGCTGGAGGCCTGGGAATTAAATAACAAGGGGGCTTCGCTGGCGACCCTGGGATTGCACCAGGGGGCTATAGACTGCTATCAGCAGGCGCTGAGACTTAACCCCGACCTTGCCGGGACGCACAACAATCTGGGGGTTACCTACAAGGCTCAGGGGAGACTTGATGAGGCTATCAGGGAATACCGAGAGGCTTTGAGTCTTAACCCGGACTATGCCGTGGCGCACAACAACCTGGGGGTTACCTACAAGGCTCAGGGGAGGCTTGATGAGACTATCAGGGAATACCGAAAGGCTTTGAGACTTAGCCCAGACTATGCCGAGGCGCACTACAATCTGGGGCTTGCCTACAAGGCTCAAGGGAGGCTTGATGAGGCTACCAAGGAATACCAGGAGGCTCTGAGGCTCAGCCCCGAACTTGCCGAGGCGCACAACGACCTGGGGAATGCCTACGCCGAGCAGGGGTGGCTTTATGGGGCTATGAGGGAATACCAGGAGGCTCTGAGGCTCAACCCCAACAATGCCGAGGTGCACAACAACCTGGGGAATGCCTACGCCGAGCAGGGGAGGCTTGATGCGGCCATCGGGGAATACCAGGAGGCTTTAAGGCTTGACCCCGGCTATGTCATGGCGCACAACAACCTGGGACTTGCCTACGCCGAGCGGGGGATGCTTGACGAGGCTATCGGGGAATACCAGGAAGCTTTGCGACTCAGTCCCGAACTTGCTGAGGCACACAACAACCTGGGGAATGCCTACTATGCTCAGGGGAGGCTTGATGGGGCTACCAGGGAATACCAGGAGGCTTTGAGGCTCAACCCCAACAATGCCGAGGCGCACAACAATCTGGGGCTTGCCTACACCGAGCAGGGGAGGCATGACGAAGCCATCGGGGAATTCAAAGCAGCTTTGAGGCTCAACCCCGGCTATGCCGCGGTGCACTACAACCTGGGGCTTGCCTACGATGCTCAGGGGAAATTCAGGGAGGCAATAGAATGTTATCAGGCATTTATCCAGATTGCTCCGCCCCAGTATGACTCTTATGTCAGGCAGGCTGAGGAAAACATTCGCCAGCTTCAACAAAGGATGTAAGGGAGGAATATCATGCCGCCCGAAAACCTGAGCCCGGAAGCAAGACAAGCTGGATAGTCTAGTAGCAGAGGTATGGATAGAGAGAAATTTGAGACTCTCGTGACAGGGGTCATAAATAATCTGCCTCTTGAGTTCCGCAATAATCTGGAAAATGTTGATGTTGTCATAGAGGACTGGCCAACGTCAGGGCAGCTTAGAAAAGCGAAGGTCAGCCATCCCAGCCAGTTGTTGGGGCTTTACGAGGGCGTGCCCCAAACTAAGCGCAACGGAAGATACGGGATGGTTCTGCCTGATAAAATAAGCATCTTTCAGAAGCCTATAGAGGCTCAGTGTCACTCCAATGAGGAGATTAGCATGAAAATAACTGAAGTAGTATGCCACGAGATAGCCCATCATTTTGGCATTGATGAGAAGACTTTGCGTAGCATTGAGGATAACAGGCGCAGGAAAAGCAGGCATTGGTAGCCTTTACAATGGATGTTTACAGCCATATAATTGAGGGTATGCAGCAAGATGCTATGGCACTATTGGACGAGGTGTTACCCGCCGGGGTAAACGGTGCTAGAAAAATAACGCCAGTTTAACGCCAAAAGCGGACATAATATTGAGTAAAAGCTGAATTTTAGCTTTGTGCCCCTGTAGCTCAGATGGACAGAGCAGCGGTTTCCTAAACCGCGTGTCGGGCGTTCGAGTCGCCCCAGGGGTATTTGATATAATTAATAATTGAGTTGAGGGGTGTAGCTCAGTTGGCTAGAGCAGCGGTCTCCAAAACCGCAGGTCGCGGGT
>CAYHBC010000005.1:18898-28625 GCA_964354775.1 uncultured Dehalococcoidales bacterium | reverse complement strand
ATCCTGGAGATACTACGACAGCACACCCCGACAGTATTTGAAGACTTTGAAATAGAGGCGAAAAAAGCTCCCCCGGAAAAAAGGCTTTCCCAGGACTAGCTTCTTGATTCCTACTTCTTCTTGGGCGGCGCGGTGAGTATCTCGTCAATGAGACCGTATTCCATCGCCTGCTTGGGGTTAAGATAGAAATCCCTGTCGGTATCGTGAGCTATCTTCTCTATCGGCTGACCGGTATGCTTGGCGATGATATTGCGGATAGTTTCCTGCATCCTCATTATCTCCCGGGCGGCGATTTCAATATCCGCCGCCTGCCCCTGGGCGCCGCCGATTGCCTGGTGAAGATGTATTGTGGAATTGGGCAGGGCATACCGCTTGCCCTTAGCCCCGGCACAAAGGAGCAAGGTGCCCATACTGGCAGCCAGACCAACACAGATAGTGGATATATCGCAGCGGATAAGCTGCATGGTGTCGTAGATAGCCAGCCCCGCGGCGATGATGCCGCCGGGACAGTGAATATAGAGGCTTATATCCTTTTCGGGGTCTTCCCTCTCCAGATAGAGAAGCTGGGCGATAATAAGGTTAGCTACCTGGTCGTTGATGGGTGTGCCCAGAAAGATAATCCTCTCCTTGAGCAACAGGGAATATATGTCAAAGACGCGATCACCCCGGGCACCAGCCTCGGTTACTGTGGGAATTAATATCTGAAATTTTTCATCCATCGGTCCACCTCCTTAGCCATAAGGTCTAACCCCGGGAACCAGCATTACCACCGCTAGTATTCCCGTTATAACGGCTAAAAATTTTACATTGTGGGCATTCCACCAGGTCATGGTTAATAAGACATTAAGCCAATGAGCGGCAACTTCGGGAGCAATCAATACGAAAATACATATAAACATAAAGATGATTCCACCGAGAATAAGCAACAGCGACAGAAAAAGGTTCATTGTTTCTCCTTTGCCTCGCCCTGACCTTCCCCTGTGGCGACCTTCACCAGCCAGTCCACCGTCTTCTCCTTCCGCAGAGTCCGCTGTATGGACTCCTTCACCCGGGGCGACTGCAAGAACTCGCCCATTTTCCCGGCGTCCTTTTCTCCTTTCATCATCTCCTTTATTTGATTATCTACCTCTGAGTCGCTAATTTCAATCTTCTCTGTCCGGGCTAGCTCGCCCAGCACCAGCGAGCGGGCGATTTGCTTCTTAACTATGGGGCGCAGCATTTCCCGCAATTTTTCCTCGCTGCGTTTAGTCGCCCTCAGATAATCCTCAAGCCTGGTGAACCCCAGCCTCCGCCCCTCGCTTTCCAGAAGCTGGTCAATCTCCCTCTCCTCCAAAACAGGGGGATAACGAACTTCGCTCCCCTCAACCACGGCGTCAACCGCTCCCTCCCTTAATTTTTGCTGAGCCATCTCCAGCGCCCTGGCTTTCAGCTCCGCAGCCACCTTTTCCTTCATTGATGCCAGGTTATCATAGCCCGCGGCTTGAGCAAACTCGTCATCAAGCTGGGGCAACTGCTTTTCTTTAATTTCAGTAACCTTCACCTTGAACTGGCATTCTTTGCCGGCGAGCTCCCCTCTGGGGTAATCAGGGGGAACTTCGCAGCTAAAGACCTTTTCCTCGTCTTTTTTTGCTCCCTTCAAATTCCGGGCAAATCCCGGGAAAGGCAGAGCCGAGTCCTTGGTCACCTCATATACCATGCCCTTATGGTCTAACAGCGATTTTTCCCCCACTCTGGCTTCAATGTCCATGGTAACCAGGTCGCCAAAGCGCACGGCGCGTTTCCGGGGAGAAAAGACCGCCTGCTCCTGCCGCTTCAACTCCAGAGCGGCGTCGATTTCCACATCGGTGATTTCCACCTTCTCCGGCTCCAGCCTTACGCTACGATAATCGCCAAGCTTCACCGTGGGCTTGACCGGGACGACGGCTTTAAAGATAACGGGCTCGGTCTGGACAATCTCCATCTGCGGCTGCTCAATCGGCTCAATTTTCTGGGACTCCACCGCCTCCCGATAAAGCCGCGGGATTAGTTCCTCCAGAGCCTCCTCCATCAGGGCGCCTTTCCCGATATGCCGCTCCAGGACGACTCGCGGCGCCTTCCCTCTACGAAAGCCGGGAACGGAAACCCGGTTAACCAGGCGGCGATAGGCATTATCCAGGGCTTCGCCAAGCTCGCTACCCTCAACCTCAATATTAAGCGATACCTGGCTGTCCTCCAGTGTTTCCGCAGTTACCTTCATATCCCCAGCCTTTCCCGGTTCACTCTTTCAACCTGAGATTCAACTCATTGAGCTGCTCTTTGCTGACCCTTGAAGGCGCATCAAACATCAAGTCCTCAGCGTTCTGGTTCTTGGGGAAAGCGATGACCTCCCGGATAGTCTTCTCTCCAGCAAGAAGCATTGCCAGGCGGTCAAGACCTATGGCAATGCCGCCGTGAGGCGGAGCGCCATACTCCAGCGCCGTTAAAAGAGCTCCGAAGCGCTCCTCCATCTCCTTTTGATGGTAACCCAGCAAGCCAAATATCTTCTCCTGAACCTGGCGCTGATGTATTCTGATACTGCCGCTGCCAAGCTCACAACCGTTGCAGACTACATCGTAGTGCCGTCCATGCACCTTAGCCGGCTCTTTGTCCAGCAGGGGCATATCCTTCTCTTGAGGTGCGGTAAAGGGATGGTGCATCGCCTCCCAGCGATGCGCCATCTCACTCCACTCAAACAGGGGAAAATCAACTACGAAGGCAAAAGCCAGCAGGTTATCGTCCACCAGTTCCAGCCGCCGTGCCATCTCGCCACGCAATTCCCCCAGCGTCTTGCTGACCACCTCGGATTTATCAGCAACAATCAACAAGAGGTCGCCCACCTTGGCTTCAAACCGGGCAAATAACCCCTTCAGTTGCTCCTGAGTTAAATGCTTTGTCGCCGCCGACTTTACCTCGCTGGCGGTGAACCCCTCCCCGGTAATAGCCATGGTTATCAACCCTCCCGCCCCGCAGTCCCGGGCTAGCTGGACCAGCTCGTCAAGCTGATGCCGGCTATAATAAGCACAGCCGGGAACGCATATTCCCTTCACCTTCCCCCCCTTGCTGATGGCGGAGCGGAAAACATCAAAGTCGGTCTGAGCGGCGATGTCGGTTACATCTTTGAGCTCCAGCCCGAAACGCATATCGGGTTTGTCGCTGCCATACCTCTCCATCGCCTCAACATAGCTCAGGCGGGGGAAAGGCGTCAGCACCTCCAGAGCCGGCTTGACCGCCTTCACCAGCGGGGTGAGAAGCCCCTCCATAAGCTCTAATATATCCTCTTCCTCAACGAAGCTCATCTCCAGGTCAAGCTGGGTAAACTCGGGCTGGCGGTCAGCCCTCAAGTCCTCGTCCCGGAAGCAGCGGGCTATCTGGAAATACTTCTCAAAGCCGGCTACCATGAGAATTTGCTTGAGCTGCTGCGGGGATTGGGGAAGAGCGTAGAACTCGCCGGGGTTGGTCCGGCTGGGCACAAGGTAGTCCCGCGCCCCTTCGGGGGTGCTCTTAATCAGGATTGGTGTTTCAATCTCCACGAAGCCCCGGGCGTCAAGGAAATCCCGCATGAACTTTGTCATCCGGTAGCGCAGGACAAGGTTATCCTTCACCCGGGCTCTTCTCAGGTAAAGGTAGCGTTTTTCAAGGCAAAGGCTTTCCTCAACCTCATCATCCTCATTTACATAAAAGGGCGGCGTCTTTGCCTGACTGAGAACGAGGGCTCCCTTGACCATAACCTCAATTTCCCCGGTAGCCAGTGCGGGGTTCTGAGTCCCTTCAGGGCGGAGGGCGACCTCCCCGGTAACCTGGAGCACACATTCACTGCGCAGCGAGCTGGCGATGCCAAACACTTCCGGCGATGCCTGGGGATTAAAGACCACCTGGACTATGCCGCTGCTGTCCCGCAGGTCGATGAACGCCATACCCCCGTGGTCGCGGCGGCGGTGCACCCACCCCGCCAGGGTCACCTCCTGCCCGATATGCTCCTTCCTTAGTTCAGCACAACTGTGGCTTTTAAGCAAAAATCCCCCCTTGTCCCGTTCGTCTAGCGATTATAGCCTATGGAGGGCTTTTACTCAATCAACGGCAATAAAGCCGACCGGCTCAACCCCCGCCTCCAGGGCGGAAATCAGCGCTGCGCCTTCCCGTTACCTCCTCTACCGCGATGATTCCAATGCAGGCTTTCACCTCCCGGAGGTGCTCTTCGCCAAGCTCCTGTCCCGTGAGGAGCTCAAAGCATTTTTTCTTCGCCGCCACATCCTCCCTCAACTCCGCCCTGCCGTAGCATATTACGCTGCCCCAGCCTTTTTGCCACTCGTCAACTTGAAAGCAGACCCGGCTATTTCCCCGGATAAAGTCCAGCTTCCTGCCCTGCCGGGCGGAATGAAAGTAAATCTTCCCCTTCTCGTAGCCATAGGCTACCGGAACGACATAAGGCTCACCCTCAAGGCAGAGCCCCAGCCTGCCGTAGGAATGCTCCTGGAGAAAACGCTCCGCCTCATCCCGGCTCATCTCCCTTGACTCCTGGTGCATAAGCTGATGCATCTTCTCTGTCAATTATTCACCTCCCGTTAACTTTTCCAACTAATTTTGCGTAGTTGCCCATTTATTGGGCGAGACCTTGCCTGATAAATCAGGCAACTACATTTTTAAACGGCTTTTTCCCAACCAAGCACTACATCCAGCATCCGGCATCAGGGGCAAGTATGTCGCCCGTTTCCTCATAAGCCCTGCCCCGACATCCCGCACAGGTATTTTTATACCGGCACTCCCCGCACCTGCCCTTCAACTCCCGGGAGCGCAGCCGTTTCAGCACCGGCGACTCATTCCATATCTCCCTGAGGCTCCTCTCCCTTATATTGCCCAGGTTGATTTGCAATAGCATGCAAGGATATACATCGCCATTGGGGCAAATCTTGATATAGCCGGAAGGCATACCGGCAGCACAGCCCCGACCATAGTAAGGGATGCGGACTAAAAGCTCCGGGGGGAAATGCCGGGGGACGACTTTCCTCTCCTGGAGGACGAGGGGATACATCGGACAGGCAGGCACCCTGATGATAATGGGACAGTCCATCTGGGCTTGAGCCAGCCACTCCATCACCTGTTTTCTCTCTTGGGAGCTTAAAGCCTCGCCGCGGCACTCCTCTTTCGCCCTGCCTGCCTCCACCAGGTCAAAGAGCTCGGCGGCATCAGCGCCGCTGTCCACCGCCAGCTTCAACATCCCGGGAACCTCAGCCAGCGTTTCCTTCCTGATAACCATGCCGAACTGAAACGGCAGACCCGCCTCTTTGCAGGCTAGTGCTCCCGCCATTGCCTGGTAAAAAGCCCCTTTCTTGCCCCGAAAGGCGTCGTGGACCTCTCCTCTGACGCTGTCCAAGGAGATGGCTACCGATTGGACACCAGCCTCCTTTATCTTCTCCGCCATCGCCGGGTCAATAAGCGTCCCGTTGCTGCCGACGCCGGTCATCAGCCCTCTGCCGGCGGCGTAGGAGGCAATCTCCAGAAAATCAGGACGGCACAGGGGCTCGCCGCCGTCCAGGACGAGAAATCTCGCTCCCCAGTCCGCCAGCTCATCAATAAGCCTCCGGGCTTCCTTGGTCGACAGCTCGTCCCCTGACGCCTCCTCCGTAGCCCGGGCATAGCAATGCTTGCAGCTCAGATTACACTTGGTGGTGACGCCGTAGGAAACCATAAACGGTGGGGGTATATCAGCCACCTTCACCTCCTGCGGTAGCTTCTCTCTGCGGCAAGCCGGCTTCAACCAGCACCAGGACGGCAATCATCGCCGCAGCGGGCACCAGTGTGCACAGGTGGATGGCAAGGCTGCTTCCGACCTTCCCGGCTAACGCCCCGGTGAGCGGAGCGCCGACCGCCACGCCCAGGGTGATTAAAGCCTGGAATATCCCCATTGCCGTCCCTCTTTCGCCTTTTTCAGTATTGTCGGAGATTATCGCCAGCACCGGAGGAAGCACACATCCCATCCCCACCCCCTGTAATATACCCAGCCCCACCAGCTGCCTCAAGCCCCCGACCTCGGGAATCAAATTTATACTGATTACCAGCAATGCCAGACCAATAACTGAGGGGCTTTTACGCCCTATCCTGTCTGCCCATAGCCCTGCAGGGTAGTTGACCGCAATACAGGCGGCTGCTGTAGCGACCATAACCATAGCAACATGAAAGCCCGTCATCCCCAAGCCCACCATATACGCCGGTAGCAAGACGACTATGACACCCATCATAAACCACTGGGAAAAGATAGCCGCGTAAGAGGCTATATTCGGCTTTTTCGCCGCTATTACCCCTATCCGCTTAAAATCCAGGCTCTCAGCTTTCCCCTTCGCCTCGCTCCGGGGAAGCAAGAACGCCAGAACCGCCCCGACCACCAGCAAGGCGCTCCCGGTGTAAAAAACGGTGTTAAATCCCCCAGGGTCACGCATAATGAGTCCGCAGAGCCCCATTCCCACAAGCGGCGCCAGACCCATGGCTATGGCATAAAATCCCATTCCCCGCCCCCTTTTCTCCTCCGGGGAATAATCCGCAATTATCGCCGCCGTTACCAGCCCCAGAACCGCTCCGGCAAGCCCGTGAAATCCCCGGACAATAAAAAGCTGCTGGGGAGTGCTGCACAGGGTGTAAAGAAACATACATACCGCATCGCCGACAAGCCCGAGGAGCAGGGGAATTTTACGCCCAAACCGGTCTACTACGGGACCGAAGACGACATTTGCCGGAGTATTTACAATGGAATACATACCGATGATAAATCCCGCCACAGCCACGCCGGCTCCCAGGCTATCGGCATAAAGCCGCATTATGGGAACGGTCATCTGGGTATCTATAAAGCCCAGAAAGGTTATGCCGAAGACCAGAGGGAGTATTCCCTTTACAGCATCATCCTTGGTCATTTCAACCGCCCTCCCTGGTGATGAAAGGCAGCCACTTCTATCCTGGTCGGCTGATGTATAAGTAGCTCTTGGGGCGCTCTCTGGCTTTCAAGCCGATGCTTTCCTATTTCGTACTTTACCACCCTGGTAAGCCGAAACTAACGAGAGCAAAATATCGTCCAGAAGCTGATTTACCTCCGGCATAATCTCAACCACTCCCTGGCTTAACACTCCTCCCCCTTTCGCTACCTCAAGGACTATATCCGCCACCGGAGCCCGATACAGCAGGAACACTTCCAGGGAATTGGTGAGCGAGAGCCCGGACTCCGCCAGATATTTACCCAGGTCGCCTCCAAGCTCTTTAGCCTGCTGGGAGGTCTCGCTGCGCTGCCTTCTCCGGGAGATATAGATAATAGCCAGGTTGAGAATTTCCCGACCAAACTCCCCCAGTTTCCCTCTTGACTTCACCCCCAGCTTTTTATACCACGGAGCCCTGGCGAAGCGTTCCCCGACAATCTGGAGGTGCTGCGAAGTCTCCATCTTCTGGATTAGCTCCTTAATCCCGTAGCGGTGAGCCTCGGTAAGCTTTGCCAGCTCCGCCCTGGAATAGCGGCGGTGTCCCCCCGGCGTAACGAAAGCCTTTACCTTACCATTGTCGGTCCACTGGCGCAAAGTCGCCTCGCTAACTCCGAGTATGTTGCTGGCTTCGCTTATGGTGAGCAATAAACCTTTATTCATATCCTCCTTGCTAAAGAAAGAAAATTTGCCCCGAAATTAAAACCCATAAAGGTAAAAGTATACTCCTGGAAAAGACTTAAATCAAGGATAATTGGCAGAAAATTGTAAATTTTTCACCACTGGCTACACCAGCCAGGCAGCCAGGCACATAGTGATAAAAATGACCCCCAGATAGGGAAAGGCGGTCAGCTTGTATACCTGCCAGGCTGATTTGGAGCTCTGCAAGGTCAACAGCCGGACGCAGGCGGAGAGCATCAAAATGCCCAGGATATTAGCCACTACGAGGTAAACCAGATGCAGTCCACCGGCAAAGTACACCAGCACCGAACACAAATAGAGCAGGACCGCTAGGCTAAAGAGCAATTTCACCGACTTCCTCACCTCCCAGCCCAGGGGGAAATAGTTCAGCCCTGCCTGGCGATAATCATCCCGGTAGGCGACCATAACGCTCCACACATGCAGGGGAATCCAGATAGCAATCAAGAGGCAGATAGATAGAATTTGAAGGTCAAATGCCGGGCTTATGGCAAACCAGCCGATTAGCACCGGGGCACAGCCGGCAATTATGCCCAGGAAGACCTCCAGGGACGTTTTTCTCCACAGCGCTGCGGCGATAACGCCAACAGCTCCGCAGGCAAAACACCAGGGATTGATAACCCAGGAGAGCGAAAGCCCGACAGCTATCAGGGTAACGATTAGCGGCAGCGCTCTTTCCGGGGGATAAATGCGCCTTGAGGGTAGCGCTCTGAGGCAGGTCCGCTGCATCCGGGCATCAACACGGCGGTCAAGATAATTGGTGAGCCCGTTGCAACCGGTAACCCCCGCGGCAATGGCGATTGTCGCCAGGACGAACTCACTGAGGGGGAAAATGCCTCCCGCCCCAACAAGTCTTCCCCCGGCGATGAGAGCGGCGATGCCGCCCATGAGAAAATGCAGCCCCGACTCCCGGGGCTTCAACACCTCAATGTAGCCCAGCACAGCCCTTCTCCGGCTTACCGCAACAGTATTCATTGCCGGACAAGCTCTTCAAGGACAGCCAGGACATCCTTCAGGGGCACATCGCTCCGGACTACCGTCCGCCCTATATCCTCCAGGAGGACCCAGCGGATTTTCCTCGCCCGTGTTTTCTTGTCCACCTCCATAGCCTTAGCTATCTTGTCCCGGCTTATATTACCGAAAGCGGTGGGCAGCCCCAACTTCTTCAGCAATAACTGCTGCCTTTTGACCACCGCCGGGGATAAAATACCCCGCCTCTGGCTGAGCTTAGCCGCCCCCATCATGCCGATGGCTACCGCCTCACCGTGGAGAAAGCGGCGGTAACGAGTGGCAGCCTCCAGCCCGTGAGCGATGGTATGCCCGTAATTCAGTATGGTGCGCCGTCCCCTTTCCTTCTCGTCCTGGCTGACAACCTCCGCCTTCAGGGAGGCGCTGCGCCTGACCGCCCCGTTGACCGCTTCCGGCTCCAGCTTCACCAGCCGGGACACATTGTCTTCCAGGAACTCAAAGAGCTCCCGGTCCATTATGAGCCCGTACTTGACCACCTCCGCCCAGCCCGAGGTCAGCTCCCGCTCCGGCAGGGTAGCCAGAGCCTGGGTATCGGCTAAGACGAGGCTGGGCTGGTAGAAGGCGCCAATCAGATTTTTGCCCTCAGGATGGTTCACTCCTACCTTGCCTCCAATACTGGCATCCACCATCGCCACCAGGCTGGTAGGCACCTGGAGCCAGGGAATACCCCGCAGATAGGTGGCGGCGACAAAACCAGCCAGGTCCCCCACCATCCCCCCACCGAGGGCAACAAGCATGTCGTCCCGCTCCACCCGCTTCTTTATCATAAAGTCGTAAATCTTCTGAGCCGTATCCAGGCTCTTGGTCTCCTCGCCTGGCGGCACCACCAGGGAGTGAACGGTGAAACCGGCGTCCTTCAAGACCCTCTCTACCCTGCCGCCGTAGAGACGCCAGACATTTTCATCGCTGATTACCACGGCTACCGGGGATAAAGCAGCCTTTTTGGCCTTCTCCCCGAGCTCGTCCAGCAACCCATAGCCCACAAAGACGGGGTAGCTCTGGGTAGCCGTCTTGACCAGGCAGGC
>CAYHBC010000005.1:0-18798 GCA_964354775.1 uncultured Dehalococcoidales bacterium | reverse complement strand
CTTTCTGTCATTGCGCGCCCTCTTTTTGTCATCACGCGCCCCCTTTTTGTCATTGCGCTCCCTCTTTCTGTCATTGCGAGGAGCGGAGCGACGAAGCAATCTCCAGCTTTTTATCACCTCCTGAGCCACCTCCTCAATGGTCAAATCGTCGGTATGGACCACCTGGTCGACATTATCGTAATGGGGCTGCCTCTGGGCTTTGAGCCGCCTGATGCGCCCTAGGGAGTCAGGGCTTCTCAGGAGAGGGCGGATTTCTGAGCCTTCCTGGGCTTCCTTAAACAGCCGGCGGTAGATTGTCTCGGGGCTGGCTTCAAGACAGACGATAAACCCCTTCCGGGCAAGCCGGGTGCGGTTCTGCGGGTCGACAATGGCGCCGCCCCCGATGGCGATGACCCTCCGGCTTTTCAGAGAGGCTTTTTTGACCGCCTCCCTCTCCAGCTCCCGGAATTTCTCCTCCCCCTCTCTTCGGAAGATTTCCTCAATGGGCTTTTTAGCCTGGCGGACTATTTCCCCGTCGGTGTCAATAAAATCCCACTCCAGCCGCCGGGCTACCTCCCGGGCTACCAGGGACTTGCCCGTGCCCGAAAACCCGGTGATGACGATGTTGCTTGCCCGGCGCATTTCTATAAAAATCCCCAGTCAGTATATGAGAAAAGCGATACTGAGGCAAGGTCTTGCCCGGTTTTAGCTATGGAGGCTTGTTTTATCTATATCCTAATGGTTATTTAACCGGAGGCTAGACCGCTACCTCTGCCAGTTCTACATCTTCAGGTATAGCAAGCCCATCTTTCTGCAAAGACTCCAGGTAGCCCTGTATGGCTTCCTTAGTGCGCTCAAGGGCTTCCTCTTTCGTCCGCCCTTGAGTAATACATCCCGGCAAAGCAGGCACAGTCGCCGTGTAATAACCTTCGTTATATTCCAGAACTACTTTATATCTCACCATTTTACCCCCGCAGTAGCTTGACGAACTCCTCAACAGTTAGATTAGCCTGCTCCAATATGCTCCCAAGCGTCTTAGATGCCAAAGTTTCCCCAGCGTGCATGGGCACCGTCACCCTTCTCCTCGGAAAATCTAGGTGTTTGTAATAAAAATGAGACCCTTTCTAGTGATGAAGATACCATCCACCTTTTAATAATGCTCTCTCTGCCTCCTTCCCTGTAATTCTAGGTAATTTCACTTTCCAGTTTACGCCAACTTTTGGATATTGACAATTGATAGCTGCTCAGGTTCGCCAGGGTCTCCCTCAGGCTGTCTCCGCCGAACTTCTCCAGGCAGGCATCGGCGAGGACGACAGCCAGCATTGCCTCGGCGATTATCCCCGCGGCGGGGACAACGCAGACATCGCTGCGCTCATAGTGGGCTTTAGCCTTCCTGCCAGTCCGCAAATCAATGGAGTCCAGGGGCTTAGCCAGGGTGGCAATCGGCTTGACCACCGCCCGGACCACTATAGCCTCGCCGTTGCTCATCCCTCCCTCAATGCCGCCGGCGTGATTGGTGGGGCGGCGCCAGGGAAGGGATTGCTTCGTCGCTGACGCTCCTCGCAATGACAGAGAAGAGCCGGGCTCGATGACATCCTGCGCCTGCGAGCCCGGGACCTCCGCCAGGGCAAAACCGTCCCCTATTTCCACTCCCTTAACAGCGTTAATGCTCATTATCGCCGCGGCGATTCTGCCATCAAGGCGGCTGTCCCAGCGGACATAGCTGCCCAGTCCAACAGGAACACCCAGGGCAACCACCTCAAAAACCCCGCCCAGCGTGTCCCCCTCAGCCTTAGCACGGTCAATAGCCGCCATCATCTGCTTCCCCAGCCTGGCATCAGCGCATCTGACCGGCGAGGCTTCCCCCCGCTTCCAGTTTATAGAGATTGCTTCGCTTCGCTCGCCATGACACTGCCCAATGGCTATGGTGTGGCTGTGAATGGCGATGCCAAGCTCCTCTAAAAACCTCTTCGCCACCGCTCCCGCAGCCACCCGGGCAGCCGTTTCCCGGGCGCTGGCACGCTCCAAAATCGGTCTTATATCGCCCTGCCCGTATTTAATCACTCCCGCCAGGTCGGCATGCCCGGGACGGGGAGAGAACACCGGCTCTGCCTCCCAGTCCCGCCAGCCCCTGTTGGGGATGAGAAGCGAGATGGGACCGCCCGTGGTAAGCCCGCGCCAGAGCCCCGAGGTGATTTCCACCCTGTCCTTCTCCAGCTTCATCCGGGAGCTGCGTCCATAGCCCGCCTGGCGGCGTTTTAATTCCCCGTCGATATATTCCGCATCCAGGGCTAGCCCGCTCACCATGCCCTCAATTATGGCGGTCAATGTCTTTCCGTGTGACTCACCCGCAGTGCTGAAGCGAAACCGTTCTGTCATCTTAGTTCACCGGCTTTTTCCCTACTCAGGAGACGCTGTAGCGGGGCTGAGGATAAGGCTGGGTCAGGGTCTGGAGCAGGACGATGTCCTGCCCGCTTAACCCCAGCATCCTTAGCCTGAGAAGGTCGGTCAACTCACCACCGCCCAAGCTGAAAAGCTCCTCCAGTATTGACAGCGGCTTGGGCTTATAATACTTCACCTCGGGAGATACCGCGCCCGATAGGTTCGCCGCCACCTCCACTGCCTTGTCCAGCCCGCCCAGCTCGTCCACCAGACCAAGCTCTTTAGCCTCGGTGCCAGTGTAAAGCTGACCGGTAGCCAGACCCTTTACCGTCTCCGGGCTCATTCCCCGCCCCTGGGCGACAACCCCCACAAACTGGTCATAGTACTCGTTAACCAGAGTCTGCATCATTTCCTGCTCCTCAACAGTCAGGTTTCTATACCCGGCATACATATCCTTATGCTCGCCGCCGGTGAAGGTCTGCATCTCAATGCCCAGCTTATCAAACAGACCTTCAATGCTCGGTATCTGGGCAATAACCCCGATGCTCCCCGTAAGCGTGCCGGGGAGAGCCACGATTTTGTCCGCCTCGCAGGAAATGTAGTAACCCCCGGAGGCTGCCATCGAGCCCATACTGACCACCACGGGTCGGGACTCTCTGGCTTGCTCTATCTCCTCCAGTATTTCCTGGCAGGGCGCCACCTCACCGCCGGGGCTTTCCACGCGCAAGATAATCGCCTTCACCGCACCGTCCTCCTCCGCCTTTTTCAGTTGCTCCCTTACCAGGTCGGGAGTGATGACCTGCCCGTACATAAGCGGACTGCTCGTCCCGGTAATAACGCCGGTGAGAGGAATCACGGCGATTATGTCTCCCCCCACCCTACCCGGCACCGTGATACAGCCCGCGGGAACCAGCATAACCAGGACCAGCAGCACCAGCCCGATAATACTCACCTTTCCCTGTTTCATCTCTCTCCTCCTTTAGCTATCCCTCAAATCACCCTTATACTACCACAATGAAATCCCAAATCCGAAATACTGAACAACGTCACTGGCTAACTGATTGAATTTAGATGCTTCTTCTAATTCAAGATGTGAACCACTCAGAATAGCTTTTGTCAACGGCATATCCGCCATAAACTACCCCAACCACCAGTCGAGTATACTGGTAACGGGAAAGTGTGAGGTGTAACATCACAGTTGTTTCTGCCCCAATATCCAGGGTAAAATTATCACTTGTCTGCTTATTCCAAATCATATTTTCTCCGGCATCGAACCCGGCGTACACGTGTACATCCTCGGCTGCAGCCGTACCCTCATTTTTCACTATGACCGTTAAACCGGTGGTGTAATACGTTGGGTATACCAGAGTGTTGGATGCTTTCCACGTATGAGTCAGCATTGGTACGGGCACAAGGTGAATGAGATAGACTGACATACCCTTATATTTCTCTGGAATCTCTCCAATCGACCAACCTGGCTCTGTCGTTTCCACGTAGTAATATTTTTTGTTGTCTTCTAAATAGTATGTCCCGTAGAATGTTATGCGGTCGCTGCTTACGGCAACTGCCATATGCTCCGGTAAATCAAGCAAGAGCACGTCATAACCCATTAATTTCAGCAGTGATGCTGTCAGTATAGCGGTGTCCTCACAATCTCCCACATCGTCCACCAGAGTTTCTACGGGGTACCTTGGATATTCCTTTTTACCCGTGCTCTCTATATCTAGCTGATATGGTATGCTTTGGATGAATCTAACCATCAGATTGAGTTTTTCTTCTTCCTCAAGCCCTTGATTTGAAGCAAAGTCATTGAACGATGCCACGATGTCTTCCAACTCTTTATCATCCTTGGGGTCCGTAACATAGTAAGAGTAATCTATGCGGTAATTCTCGCCTGTGTGGGTAGTGGACTGCACCGGCACGCGTGGCTTGTTCCCGTAGTAATCATACAGGTCCTCGGGGACGTAAGTAGTGAAGGTGTAGCTGTCGCCCCCATAAGACCAATTGTAAGTAAGGGCTATCTCAGGGGGAGATGCCGTGTTTTCTGAGGGGATAGTAAATTTTTGGGGAAGAAGGTTCCTGATTTCTTCGCAGCCGGTGGAAAACACCACTAACAATAGACCACCTAGTAATGCAACCAGTTTTAGCTTCCGACTACTTTTCACCTTCTCCTCCCTTCCCCGCCGACAATCAGCCGATAACCCCTGTTTTAATTCCCTACTCTATTTCACCAATAGCTTCTTCAGCCTTGTTAAACATTACCTCAAGGGGGGCCTTCTTCCCCGTCCACAGCTCGAACGAGGCGGCTCCCTGGTAGACCAGCATGGGCAAGCCGCCGAGGATATTAGCCCCGGCTTTTTGCGCCGACTTCAACAACGGCGTCATCAGGGGATTGTATACCAGGTCGTAGACTAAAACGCCCCGGGGAATCACCCTGGCAGGGAGAGCCGACTGCCCCTCCTGGGGGCTGTGTTTCATTCCTATGGTGGTGCAATGGACTATCAACAGGCAGCGCTTGAAGGCATGAACGGAGTTTACGTTCTGCCAGGGCAGGACAGCGATTCGGGACTTCAAGCCCGCCCCGGTTACATAGCGGTTCAGGCGCTCCGCCAGGGCTTTTGACTTATCCAGTATCCCGTCGGTGATGGTGAGCGAGCTTACCTTATTCTGCAGCAGGGAAAAACAGGCTGCCCGGGCAACCCCGCCAGCACCCAGAACTACCGCATCCACGCCTTCAGGACTGAATTTACCCTCGCTCCGCAGCGCGGCGATAAATCCGTCGGCGTCGGTATTGAACCCCAGGAGCCTGTCCCCTTTCCTGACGATGGTGTTAACTGCGCCAATCAACGCCGCCCGGTCATCAACCTGGTCCAGCAGCGGCAGGACCGCCTCCTTGTAGGGAGTAGTCACATTGGCTCCCCGGTTCTGAGGCTGCCGCAATTTACTCACCGCCTCCCCGAGCTGGTCCTCAGGAATTTCCCACGCCTCATAGCGCATATCGAGGTTGTAGTAGTCCAGCGCCGCTTGCTGGAAATAGGGAGAAATGGAATGTTTAACGGGGTAGCCAATGAGTCCAACGAAATCAGGCATTTACTTCGGTTCTTCCCCATTAGCTAACAGGTCAGAATGACGGTTATCCAGGAACCCCTGAAGGACAATGGCGGCAGCAAGGGCGTCACTGTGCTGTGCCCTCCGGTCCTTCCTGGTCTGCGCCTCAACCATCAGCTTTTCCGCAGCCACGGTGGACAGCCTCTCATCCCACATCTGTATGCTGACGGGGGTAATCTCCGAGTCCCCTCTCGCCGCAAGGGCATCCCGGAGCTTTTCGGTAAAAGCCTTTATCTTCTCCGCCTCGGCGGTCAAATGCCCCTCCATGGAATAAGGTAAACCGACCACGATGCATTCCACCCCGTAGCGCTGGACGAGCTTGATAATCTCGGCTAAGGCTCCCTCCGTCTCTTTGCGGTCAATCACCGTCAAGGGGACAGCTAATACCCCTTCGGCGTCGCTTATCGCCACACCCGTTCTTCTCCCACCAACATCCAGTCCCAGACTGCGCATATTCGCCTCAAGACCCTCCCCGCCGCGAAGAGGACATCTCCTCCCTGACAATGCCCACAACCGAGTCCAGGGCTTCGTCCAGCCGGGTCACATCCTTTCCTCCTGCCTGAGCCATTTCGGGCTTGCCGCCGCCGCTGCCGCCGGTAATCCTGGCTACCTGCCGGACAACCTTATCGGCGTGAAGCCCCTTAGCGACCAGGTCAGGAGTGACCATAGCCAGAAAATGGATGTCGCCGTCATAGGTTGTGGCTAAAACTAGCACCGCGCTCTTCAATTTGTCCCGCAACATATCCCCCATCTCCCGGATAACCGGCTTAGCCAGCGACGGCACCTCCGCCGCCAGGACGGCTACTCCACTAACCTTCTTGACCCGCTTGACCAGCGCCTCGGCTATCTTTCGGGACAGCTCCCTCTCCAGCCACAGCGAGCGCTTCTGCTCCGAGTCCAGCTCATCAATAAGAACTTTAAGGCGGGGATAGACTTCTTCAGGCAGGCTCTTCAACTCCCGGGCGATACTTTTGATGGTCCCGGCATTCTTGTTTACCAGCGCCTCCGCAGCCCTGCCGGTTACCGCCTCAATTCGGTGCAGACCGGTGCCGATGCTGGCTTCGCTGGTGATGACGAAAAGACCGATTTCGCCGGTGGAGCTGACATGAGTGCCGCCGCAAAGCTCCCGGCTTACTTCAGGCTCGCCAATCTCCACCATCCGGACCGTGTCGCCATACTTCTCCTCAAACAAGGCGATGGCTCCTTCACTAATCGCCTGCTCATAAGGAACTATCCGGGCTTTCACCGGCAAGTTCTGCCTTATTCTTTCATTGACCGCACTCTGAATTGCCGCAAGCTGCTGCTCCGGTATCACCGCCAGGTGAGAGAAATCAAACCTGAACCTCCCCGGCTCCACCAGGGAGCCTCTCTGGTAAACATGCCCGCCCAGAACCGTCCTCAACGCCGCTTGAAGGAGATGGGTGGCGGTATGATTGCGGGCAATATCCAGACGGCGGTCGACATCAACCGCCGCCTCTACTTCATCGCCCGTGGATATGCTGCCTTTAGTGACCTTCCCCTGGTGAATTATTGCCTCGGAAGGAGACCCGACCGTATTGGTAACCGCCACCTCTCCCTCCGGGCTGCTGATTTTGCCGGTATCGCCGACCTGCCCTCCCATCTCACCATAGAAAGGAGTCCTCTCCACTATTATGTCAACTTCATCGCCCTCGTGGGCGGACTTCCTCAGCCGCCCCCCGACCCTCAGCTCCAGCAGCCTGGAGCGGGAAACAGTGGTCTCGTAGCCGGTGAACTCCATATGCTCCACCTTGACCTCGCCCTTTCCCGAGCCCTCGTCGGAAACGAACTTCTGGGCAGTTCTCGCCCTTTCCCGCTGTCGCTCCATCTCCGCCTTGAAGCCCTCAAGGTCAACCGACAGCCCTCTCTCCGCGGCAATCTCGGCAATCAGCTCCTGGGGAAAGCCGTAGGTATCGTAAAGCCGGAATACCTGCCCACCGGGCAGGGATTTCTTTCTCCGACTCACCGCCTGCTCAATAAGCTCTTCAACCAGGCTGAGCCCCGTTTCCAGGGTGTTGATGAACTTCCCTTCCTCCGTCCTGACAATCTCTTCCACCAGCGAGCGGTTAGCCTCCAGCTCGGGATATATCAGCCCCATGGTGTCAATAGCCACAGTGGCGATTTCCGCCAGAAAGGGCTCATCAAGCCCCAGCCTTCTCCCGAAGAGGGAAGCGCGACGCAGGATTCGCCGCAGCACATATCCCCTTCCCTCGTTTGAAGGTAAAACCCCATCGGCGATGAGAAAAGCCACGCCGCGACCGTGCTCCACCACAATCCTCATCGCCCGGTCAACTTCCTCCTCCTTTCCATAGCTCTTTCCCGCCAGCAGGGAAAGGCTCTCCAGCAGCGGGAGGAAGAGGTCGGTTTCGTAAGGCGAAGGCTTACCCTGGACTGCCGCTAAAGCCCTTTCCAGCCCCATACCGGTATCAATATTGGGCCTGGAGAGGGGCAGGCGCTTGCCCTCAGGCGTCTGGTTATACTGGGTGAACACCAGGTTCCATATTTCCGAGAAACGCCCGCATTCGCAATTGGGCTTACACCCCGCCTTGCCACAGCCGAACTCCTCGCCGAGGTCGTAATGAATTTCGCTGCACGGTCCACAGGGTCCTGAGCCGCCGGCAGGTCCCCAGAAATTGTCTTCATCGCCGAACCGCAATATCCTCCCCGCGGGAATACCTATTCCCCGCCAGCACTGGAAAGCCTCGTCGTCATCAAGGTAAATAGTTATCCACAACCGCTCCCCATCCAGCTTTAAGTATTCGGTAACGAACTCCCAGGCCCAGGAAATAGCTTCTTCCTTAAAATAATCCCCGACGCTGAAATTCCCCAGCATCTCAAAAAAGGTAAGGTGCTTTTTATCACCGACATAGTCAATGTCGGTGGTGCGAAAACACTTCTGGCAGGAAGCTAACCGCAAGCTGGGAGGCTTTTGCAGTCCCAGGAAATAGGGCTTGAATTGCACCATCCCGGCGGTGGTCAACAGCAGGGTGGCATCCTTGTGCGGGATTAAGGATGAACCGGGAATAACTTTATGCCCTTTCTGCTCAAAGAACCTCAGAAAGGATTTCCTCACATCGTCACTAGTCACTTTACCTTTGCTTCCCGTCCGTTAGCTAACGGATTGAGGCTAGCCCTCTGGTATGTTAGCATAAACAGTGGTATGGAACAAAGCCTGATTAGGAACTTCTGCATCATTGCTCACATTGACCACGGCAAGTCAACGCTGGCTGACCGCCTGCTGGAAGTCACCAAAACCATTCCCCAGCGCCAGATGCAGGAGCAATTCCTGGACCAGATGGAGCTGGAGAGGGAAAGGAAAATCACCATCAAAGCCAAGGCGGTGCGGATGAACTATGAGGCGCCCGATGGTCGGACATACCAGCTAAATTTAATTGATACGCCGGGACATGTTGACTTCACCTACGAGGTATCCCGCAGCCTGGCTGCCGTGGAAGGCGCCATCCTGGTAGTCGACGCCTCCCAGGGAATTCAGGCTCAGACCCTGGCCAATGTCTCCATCGCCCTGGAGCACCACCTTCGCCTTATCCCGGTAATTAATAAGATTGACCTGCCCAATGCCCAGCCCGATGAGGTAGCCCGAGCATTAAAGAGCGCTTCAGGGTTCACCAGGGAGGAGATTATCTTCGCCTCCGCCAAGCAGGGTGAGGGGATAGACAAAATTATGGACGCTATCGTCAAGCGGCTGCCTCCGCCTCAAGGCAGGCAGGATGCGCCGCTAAGGGCGCTTATCTTCGATTCTAAATATGACCCTTACAAGGGCGTCATCGCCTTTATCCGAATCGTCGATGGCAGCATTTCCACCGGCGAGCAACTGCAGCTGATGTCCTCGGGCAAACTGATGGACACGCTGGAGACAGGCATTTTCAAGCCCGAGACCTTCCCCCTCCCCAGACTAAGCACCGGCGAGGTCGGTTATATCGCCACAGGGCTGAAGAATACCCGCGACTGCCAGGTAGGCGACACCGTCACTTCAGCCTCCTGCCCCGCTCCCAGTCCCCTACCCGGCTATCGCCCCGTAAAGCCAATGGTCTTCGCCGGACTTTATCCCCTGGAAGCCAAGGACTACCGCAGCCTTCGTGACGCCCTGGATAAGCTGAAGCTGACCGACGCTTCGCTGTCCTATGAACCGGAAAGCAGCAACGCCCTGGGACCGGGCTTCCGCTGCGGATTTCTGGGACTACTGCATATGGACATCGCCCGGGAGCGGCTGGAGCGAGAATACGGGCTAGAGCTATTGATTACCGCCCCCAGCGCCGCCTACCAGCTGCGCAAGCGCGACAACACCATAGTCATGATAGATAACCCCGCAAAGCTGCCTCCGCCCTTTGAAATCAAGGAGATTTCCGAGCCCTGGCTCTCCGTCACCATCATCACCCCCAACAAGTACCTCGGCGCCGTAATGGAGCTGATACCGTCATATAAAGGGCAGTTCCGCCAGATGGAATATCTCGGGGAAACCAGAGAGGAAGATAGCTCCGTCTGGAAGCAAGCGGTGCTAAAGTGCGATATGCCGCTTGGCGCCATCCTGGTCGACTTCTACGACCGTCTCAAGTCCTGCACTCAAGGCTATGCCTCTCTGGACTATACTTTCGGCGACTACCGTCCGGTGCGCCTGGCAAAATTAGAGATTCTGGTCAACAACCAGCCCGTAGATGCCCTGTCCAGCATCATCCACGCCGACGAGGCTTACGCCGAAGGAAAAGCGCTGGTCAGCAGGCTGAGAAAGCTCATTCCCCGGCAGCTATTTGATGTCGCCATCCAGGCGGCGGTTGACGGGAGAATAATCGCCCGGGAAACGGTCAAGGCGCTGAGAAAAAATGTCCTTGCCAAGTGCTATGGCGGCGATGTCACCCGCAAACGCAAGCTGTTGCAAAAGCAGGCTGAAGGCAAAAAACGGCTGAAAAAGGTCGGACAGGTGGAAATTCCCCAGGAAGCGTTCATCGCCATGCTGAAAAAGGAATAAATTTAACGATTTATTCGCAATTTTCGCCTCAAACCTATTGACATATAAATTGCAGGTTTGCTATTCTGCTAACGAATAAAATTAACCAAAGGAGGTTAAAATGGCGACAGCGTATTGTGTGAAGTGCCGAGCTAAAGTCCAAATCAACAACCCCAGGAATGTCACCCTCAAGAATGGCCGCCCGGCAGTTCAGGGTGCCTGCCCCAGATGCGGCACGAAAGTGTTCCGCATCGGCAAAGGCTGAAAAGACTATTTGTCCCTTCCCCGGAATTTAAGGGCGTCAAAGAGGCTTTCGCTGCCTCAGGTTTAATGAGGAGGCGTTAGCCTCATTTGATATCTGCCAGTGCCTCGTCGCTTTCCAAGGCAGATAGGGGTATTATTTTGTCTTTTGTGCTGCTTTCATCAGGCACGGAGCAGCCGGGGCAACCACCATCCATAAGATTCAACCTTGGCTATAAGCATCACAGTCTACGGTGGTAGCCGGGTAGTTGGCGGAAACAAGATTTTGCTTGAAGCCGACGCTACCACCATCTCTTTTGACTTCGGCATCAACTACAACCTCTGGTCGCAATATTTTGAGGAATACCTGAAACCTCGCCCCACCCGAGGGCTGATTGACCTGTTTGAAATCGGTCTTCTCCCCCCGCTGAAAGGCATATACCGTGAAGACCTTGAGCCGTCCTGGGAGAACATCTGGCAAAGACAAGCCTTAGATGCCACGACCCGAAAAGTCCACCTGGACGCCGTGCTGCTGTCCCATGCTCATCTTGACCACAGCGGGCACGTATCGTTTCTGCGCCCCGATATTCCCCTGGTTTGCAGCAGGACCACGGCATTCCTGGTCAAGGCGATTCAAGACTCAACCAGGGACGATTTTGAAAAGGAAGTGTGCTACCTCATCCCCCGGGAGGAGCAAGATGGCACGCTCAGGAGTTCTCGCCGCTATGGCGCCATTCAACGGCAGTTCTACTTTGCCGGGGCGGCACCGCTCTCCGCAGAGGCGGATAAATTCTGGCGGGAAACGCCTACCCCGCGGGGAATAGACTCCAAACCGCCGCTGAGTGCCGCAAGCGTCGGCAACCTCGCCATCAAATGCTTTCCCGTTGACCATTCCATATATGGAGCAACTGCCTTCGCCGTTAACACCAGCCAGGGCTGGGTAGTCTACACCGGCGACCTCCGCCTCCACGGCAGGATGGCTGAGGTGACCCGAAAGTTCATCACCGAGGCAAGGGCGCTTCAGCCCGTCGCCCTGCTCTGTGAAGGGACAAACATCAAGGAGGAGGGCAGCGCTATTACCGAGGAAATGGTGGGTAAAAATGCCCTGGAAAAGGCGCTGGAGGCAAAGGGAAGGCTGCTCATCGCCGATTTCGGTTCCCGGAACCTGGAGAGGCTGCTTACCTTCCGGGATATTGCCCGGCAGTGCCACCGAAAGCTGGTAATACTACCCCGGGACGCCTATCTCCTCCAGTCCGTTCACCTGGTAACGCCCGAGGTGCCCAACCCTGCTGAGGACGAGGCGATTTTTTTATACCACGAGGCAAAAGGGACGATTTCCGACTGGGAGGAAGACTTATACCGCCGCTGTGGTGAAAAGGGGAAATGCCTCTCCCCCGAGGCGGTTAACAGCGCTCAGGGAGACTTTGTCCTCTGCTTCAGCTTCTGGGATATTAACAAGCTAATTGACATCCGCCCCGATGAAGGCGGCATTTATATCTACTCCTCCAGCGAGGCCTTCAACGAAGAGCAGCGAATTGATATGAAGAGGCTGGAGCAGTGGCTCAGGCATTTCAAGCTCCTGCCGGTGGGTCTCCCCGCCGCCGGGACCGGCAAGGTAGCCCCGGGCGAGCAGGGTCTGCACAGCTCCGGACACGCCTCGGCTCCAGAGTTGCGGGAAATCGTGGAGACCATAAATCCCGGCGTCGTTATCCCCATCCACACGGAGCACCCCAACCTCTTTGCCGACAAGCTCAGCCCCGCCCTGAAAGTCCACATCCCCCGAACCGGTGTGCCCATAAAGCTATAAATGCGGCGAGGATAAATCCTATCTGCCCCCAGCTTTCCCCGGAGGCGCGCTCGCCTCACCGTGGCAGAGCTCGGCTATTAAGAGCTCCAGGGCAAGCCGGTCGTTGTATTTACCCGTCTTGATAGCCATATCGGTCTGTAAAAGCCGGTCATACACCTGCTTTATACGCTCAAAACCGTATAGTTTCGCCTGCTCCAGAGTCTTGCTCAAAGCATAGGAAGGCAAGCCCAGCCTTGCAGGTGCCCCTGATTCCCTCGCCTGTATTATCAACCGTAATTGCCGGGTAATCATAAACAGGATATAGCCGGGCGAAACCCCTTCCCGATACAGTCGCCCCAGCATCCGGTGAGCCAACTCGGGCTGTCCTTCCATCACAGCGTCCACCAGGATAAAGATAATATTGGCTTGATGGGCATAGCTCACCAGTTGCCGGACATCGTCTTCGCTGATAGGGCGTTCTTGAGCATAAAGGAGGAGCTTATCCAGCTCATTGCCCATAGCCCATAAATCCCCGCCGATAAGCTGAGTAAGCAGCTTCACCGCCTCCGGGGCGATAGCGCCGCCTTTCTCCGCTACCCTCCGCTTCACCCAGGAGGTCAATTTCACGCCTTTCAGCGAGGGAAACTCTCTCAACTCCGCCAGAGATGAGACCTCCGCCAGCAGGGGGTTTTGCTTGCCCAATTTACCATCAACCAGCACCAGCACGGCTGTTGGTGGCAGTTGCTTGATGTAAGCCGCGAGCCCTTCCCATTCCCCCAGCTTATCGCCCTTCTTAGCCGCCCGCCGGGCAGGGCGACCCCGGTCCTTCCTGGGCTCAAAACGGTTGAGCAGCCCGTTGACCACGACCAGCCGGTGGGAGGATAAAAAGGGGCTGGCGCCGCAGTTATGCTTGAGCTCGTTTAAGGTCAGATGCTCACCCTTCAGGCTGACAGTGTTGACCGCCAGCGACTCGGCATCCCCCAGTCCTTCCTTAATCTCACTCAGAGCCTGGTGAATAGAGAAATCGTCTTCCCCGCAAAGGATGTAAACCATCTTTTCTATTTTACCACAGGAATTACCTCCTGATTTCTCCCCGCCGGCGGGCTAAACCAGCATATATGGTAAAATAGGTATTATGAAGGTCGCCATCGTCGGGCTACCTAAAAGCGGCAAAACGACCATTTTCAACGCCCTGACCCGGAGCAAGGCTGGGGTTACTGCTTATTCTTCGTCGCTGGTCCCTAATATCGGCGTAGCCAAAGTGCCCGACCCCCGGCTGAAAGCGCTGGAAGACCTCTTCCATCCCCAGAAAACCGTCCCCGCTGAAATAAGCTATGTGGATATCGCCGCCCTGCCCCGGTCTGCCTCGGGGGGCAGAATAGAAGGGGAGCTCCTGAACTATTTAACCACCGCCGATACCCTGCTCCAGGTAGTCCGTGCTTTCCAGGACGAAAATCTTCCTCACCCCGAAGGAAGCATAGACCCCCGACGAGATATAGCTAACCTGGACCTGGAGCTTGCCTTTTCCGACCTGGCTATAATTGAACGAAGGCTGGACAAGCTGGGCTCAGCTCTAAAAGGGGCTAAGACCCCGGAGCGTGAGCCCTACCTGAAGGAGCAGCGCCTGCTCCATAAAGTAAAGTCGGGGCTGGAACAGGACATACCCCTGAGGCAGCAGGACATTACTGAAGAGGAGAATAAAATGCTCTCCCCCTACCAGTTCCTCACCGCCAAGCCAATGCTGGTTATCGCCAACATCAATGAGGAGCAGCTGCCGCAGGCGGCGGCGATTGAGGACGAAATAAGCTCGGCATACCCCAGATTCCCGGTAATAGCCCTGTGCGGCAAGCTGGAAATGGAGCTGGGGGAGCTAAGCGAGACCGAGTCCCGGGAATTCCGCGAGTCTATGGGAATAGCCCAACCGGCGCTTGACCGGGTGATTGCCCTCTCTTACCGTCTTCTGGGACTGATTTCCTTCTTCACCACGGTATCCGAGGAGCTGAAGGCGTGGACTATCCCCGGCGGAACCACGGCACCAAAAGCAGCAGGAAAAGTCCACTCCGATATGGAGCGCGGCTTTATCCGGGCAGAGGTAATCAGCTATGACGATTTACAAAAATGCGGCAGCCTCGCCGAGGGAAGGAAAAGAGGGCTGCTTAGAATTGAGGGCAAGAACTACATCATCCAGGACGGAGACATAGTTACCTTCCTGTTTAATGTCTAAGAAGGATTCATTATTTATACTTAGCCGGCCAGACCATAATGCCATCAGGCAGCCTGGTCCCCCGGGCGACGGTTACATTATCGCCTAAAACGCAATTATCCCCGATTTTGCTTTGTGGCTCAATACCGCACTCAGAGGCGATAACACAGTTTCTGAGCTTAGCCCGGCGACCAATTTCGCAGTTTTGCCACAGCACCGCTCCTTCCACGGCAGCGCCCTGCCCTATCCGGCAGCCGGGACCGATAACCACGGGACCTTTCACTACCGCGTCCTTGCCGATAGAGCAGCCGGCACCGATTACCGCCGGAGGGCTAATCCGGGCTGAAGAATGGACAAAGCTTTCCCCTTCAAATTTCACCTCTTTAACATCGCGGAGCAGCAAATCATGGTTCAGCCTGCGGTATTTTTCCGGCGTGCCGATGTCAATCCAGTAAGCCTCGGTGGGGAAGCCGTAGATGGCTTGCTCTTTCTCCAGAAGCGGCGGAAAAACATCGTGTTCAAAGGAAAAAAAAGTATCGGCGGCAATACAGTCCAGAATACCAGGCTCCACTACATAGAGACCGGCGTTAATCATATTGGTAATTACCTTGTCCCTCGCCGGCTTCTCCGTAAAGCGCCTCACCCGGCCTTCTTCGTCAGTCTCCACCACTCCGTAAAACGTGGGGTCCTCCACCGGCGTCAGGGCTATCGTCGTCACCGACTTTTTCTGGCGGTGGAACCTCAGCATTGCGGTCAAATCAAGTGCGGTGATTACATCACCGTTAAATACCACAAAGGGACCGTCCAGGAACTTCTCCGCCTTTTTCACCGCTCCGGCAGTCCCCCGCGGGAAGTCCTCCACGGAGTAGGTCAGCCTGACGCCGAATTCACCGCCATCGCCAAAATAATCCTGGAGCCGCCGGGACTGCTGCTTTACCGCCAGGATTATGTCAACAACACCGTGCCCCTTAAAATAGCTGATAACGTGCTCCAGGAAGGGTCGGTTCAGCACCGGGACCATCGCTTTGGGGGTATTGCAGGTAAGGGGACGCAGCCGCGTCCCCTCCCCACCAACCAGGATAACTGCTTTCATAAACGGCAATATTCTACCTCCCCTGAGCCTGCCTGGCAAAGCTTGCGTTATCCAGCCTGCCTTGCTAAGCTAGAACCGTATCGCTCCCCCTGGCAGCAATACATTATGAGTCAGCTTGTTGGCCTTTTCAACCATAACGGTGGTGAAATAAAAGACAAGCTCGCCACCATGCGGGATGCCGTTGGGGGCAAGAAACCACCGCGGTCAGTCAGCCCGTCCTTTATAAGCGGCAATAAAGCCCTGGCCGAGCTGTTTTCACCCCTGGAGCTGGAGAACCGGGAATATCCCTATTCAGATTACGACGCTGACCTGGTATTGATGTATGACGGTCAGTTTTATAACCTGCCGGCAGCAACATCCGGTATTCAGCACCGCTCCGCCGAGAGGCTGGTTCGCCTGCTGAAACAGCACCGGGGCAACCTGGAACAAAAGATTAGAAAAATGCTGCCGGAGCTGGACGGGGACTATGCCCTGGTGGTGAGCAGCGGAGAGCAAACAATCGTAATGCGAGACTCCCGGGGCACAAAGCCCCTCTATATCGCCACCGATGAAGCTTTCTCTGCCTTTGCTTCCAACAAAAAGGCTTTATGGAAGATAGGGCTGGACAATGTCATCCCCCTGCGCGCCGGCACGCTCGCCCTGTTTACTCAAAACGGCGTCAAAATCAAAAAAGCCTTTCCCCGGGACGAAGGGAGACCCGAGATAAAAGACCTCGGGCAAGCCGTAGAGGGCTATCATAAAGCTCTCTGCTCCTCAGTGCGAAAAAGGTTACCGAATGTAGATAAGGTCGGCGTATTGCTGTCCGGGGGTGTGGATAGCTGTTTAATCGCCAAACTGGTATTGGATATTGCTTCCCCGGCGGGAATAAAGGTGACTGCCTATACCGCAGGGCTGGCTGATTCTCACGACGTAAGTTTCACCGGGGAATTTGCCCGGAGCCTCGGAATCGACCACCGGGTAAGGGTATTGAGCCTTGATGATGTTGAGCGGTATATTCCCCGGGTCATTAATGCCGTGGAGGAAAGGGACTTTATCCAAATTGAAACGGGGGTTGCCATTTATGCCGCAGTTGATATAGCCCGCCAGGACGGCATAAAGGTCATCTTCTCCGGGCAGGGTCCCGATGAGCTATGGGGAGGATATAGCTGGTATCCCGATGTCTTAGGCCAAGATGGTCGCCAGGAGCTTTCCCGAAGGATGGGGGACGACTTCGCCAGGGCGGATATCGAGACGCTGGACCGGGAAAACAAGATAGCCCGGGCGCACTATGCCGAGGCGATATTTCCTTACCTTGACCTCGATGTGGTGAAAGTGGCGCTGAGCGTAGCCTCGGAGCTAAAAGTGACCTCTAAAAACGACCGCCTGGGGAAGCACCCCCACCGTCAGCTGGCTCAAAAAATAGGAGTTCCCGGTAAATACGCCAACAGGCACAAGGAGGCAGTTCAGCATAGCAGCGGCATCCACGGCGTATTAGACACCATAGCCCAAAGGAAGGGCTTTAATGCCGCTCTGGTTGTCAGGATTGGTTATGCCAGCAATAAAATAACCACCGAGAAAATGGGGAGCTCCGCCCGCTATGGCTACCGCTATGCCCGGGGCGATATGTGGCAAATACCCCAATATGTGCAGCTTTATCTGGATGCGACCGCCTACAACGAAGATATACTCAACAAGCCCGAAAGGGAAAAAATACAGTCCTTCCTGGAAAAGATATAGGCTCGTTAGCCACCGGGCAGGGCATAAAAATCATCAAGATGTTCCCCTATGGTTTCCATAAATTTCGCACTGTCCTTTTTCCTTAACGGAATACAGGAACGAGGGACAGGAGGTTCCTTTCTAGTGCCCAGGGCTTCCTGGCTGACCAGCTCTTTCAGGATAAGCCCCCTGGTGCTATCTTCACAAAGGGGGGAATGGTAAATGGTCGCCAGCCCCTCGAGTAACATCTGTTTAAGATGCTCCATCCCCTTTTCCTCATGGAGGTGAGGGTTCCTGGTCTCAATCTGAAATACATCTATGCCCTGCTCTGCCGCTTCGTGGTCTGTCCCGGGCAATATGCCACCAAATTTCTCTAAGAGGGATACCAGCTCGGCAGGCTCCATGGCATAGCCGGAGGCAAAGGGCAGGAGCTCGGCGAGCTTCATACTCATCGCATGCTCACCAGCATTCCCCGTCTTTATCACCCCGGACTCAAAGCCCGTTTTAGAGAAAATCAAGTCATTCAGGCACTTGTTAGTGGTCTCCGATACCCTCCCCCACTTCTTAAAGTATATCCTGCCGGCTATCTTGGGCTTGTAATGCCACAATATCCGCACCATGCTATAAGGAGAGCGGGCTAAGCTAAAGCCGGCAGCGAAATTCCTCACATACTCCAGCACTGAGCCGGGAAAATAATTATCAGCGTCGACGAAGCCGACATATTCCTTCTCTACCGCTCTAGCGATAAGCACCCCTACCAGCATAGCCTCGCTCTTGCCATCCCGGACTAGTCCGTCCTCCGTAAGCAGGTCATCGTATCCCGCCTGCTTGATAGCCTCGGCAATGACCGGGGCTTTCTGGTGCACGATGAGGGCGTTACGCCTGGTATAGCGGCAAATCTGATTCAGGGCACCCTTTTCCATCCTGAAGCGGTCAATTCTTCCCCTCCGGCTATTAGACACCACTATAATCAAGCAGTCATGGGGCACCCCGCTAATCACGCCCTCAAATAACTTGAGCTTTTCATCCTTAATGGGAACTACCACCGCCATCCTGTCCTCGTATTGCTTGATGGTATCCTCGTCTATCCTGATTACCCCCAGGGCGCCGTGGGGAGATATTTCGTTTCTAAGTCCTGAGTCCAGCGCCACCACCCGCTGCACCCCGTTTATCCTCACCGCTCCGAAACGCTCGGTATACCTTGGACTCTCAATAAACATCTTTTCCCCGGAAGAGAGTAATGATAGCAGCTTATTCGCTCCCTGACAAACCGCTCTACATTTTGTAGTTGCCTGATTCATCAGGCACAATTGCCCAATCCGTTAGCCAAC
>CAYHBC010000004.1:0-30664 GCA_964354775.1 uncultured Dehalococcoidales bacterium | reverse complement strand
TCCCGCACTATCCCGTATATTTTAGCCCAACTCCCCCCGTTACGCAAAGGGGCTGCCGCGCTACCGGGACCGGGGCAAAAAAATTGCCCTTTTTGTGGTATATTAAGGTGAAATAGCCGATGTCCCGAATAGCCATACTCAGCGATGCCCACCTTCTAATCCAGGCGGAGCGGTTCAGGGAAGAAGACCACCGCTCTCCCCGGGGCGAGACTGCGCTCCAGAATTTTACCAGCGTCGTCAGCCAGGTCATCGCCGAGGAGCCTGAGGCGGTCATCCTCGCCGGGGATATGTTTGACGAGCGGGAAAAAGGTGGAGAGTGGATAGCCGACTCCGAGGCTGCCAAATACTGGCCCGATATTCGCTGCGAGCTGGGGCGGCTTAAAGAGTGCGCCGGGTATGGAGTTTATGCCTTGAGGGGAAACCACGACTCCGCCCCGGTGCTGAAGGAGCTCCAGGACTCCCTGGGGAAGGGATTTCACTTCGTCAGGGATAAAGAAGAGGGAATTGGCGAGCGGCGGGTATATTTTATGGAGACCCGCTACCGCCAGGGCAGCTATAAAATCCCCCAGGACGAGCTTCCCCGGGGCGGGGAAATACTCATCATGCACGAGACGCTGCCCTGGGGGATGCCGGGGCTGGAGGAGGAGGCGTTCCGGGAGCTGGGACGGCGGTTCTCCCTGGTGTTTAACGGGCACATGCACCATTATGCCCGCGCTCCACTGGATATCCCCAACCTTTATTCCCTGCCGGCGCTGATTCCGTCACGGGAGCTGAAGGGTAACTTCACCGTGGAATATCGCTGGCCCGGCGACCTGGAGAAGCCCCGGGTGAAGGACTCCCCCTTCGGATACCTCCTCCTGGAGGGCGACGAGATTTCGTTTAAGAGGTATAGTCCCCTCCAGAGCATAGTCAACATCCAGGTTGAGGGCAGCACGCCGAGCGAGGTGGTTACCGGGATTAACGAGGTCTATTCCCGGCTGATGGAGCGGGAGGACCGGGACAACCTCTGGGTGTGGATTTCCGCCCGGGGGGTTAGCTTTGAGGACACGCTGAAAAAGGAAATCAACAAGTATTCCGAGATAAACACCATGGAGATAGACATCAAGGCGAAGAAAGGGGGGAAGAAACCCGTGGAGCTGAAGGGGCTGGACAAGATGATAACTCTCTCCGAGCTGGAGGCACGGGTGCTGACCTCCCTGCCCGAGAGGGAAAAGGAGCTGGCGCAAAAGCTTTTCGGGGAGCTCTTTACCGGCGATAATCTGTCCCGCAGGGCGGACGGTAGCCTGGGGAGGCTCCTGTTTCAGCGGCTTCTTGAGCTCGCCTCTCCGCACTACGGCGTGCCCAAGGAGCGCCTGGGCAAATTTCTGGGCACAATCGACCCCCTGTGGAAAAGGAGATAGGTGAAGCTAGGCAGGGTCGCTTTTGAAAAGGTGATGGAGCTGGAGGGCTCCATTGACTTCCCGCCGGGGAAGACGGTGGTTATTTACGGCGAGAACAAGTCAGGCAAGTCCAACATCATCCATGCCCTGCGGTATGCCTTTCTGAGCAAGGTATTCCGGGGAGGGGCGAGGTCGGGATACGATGAATTAAAGCTGGTAACGGGGAAAGAGATAGCTCCTCCGGAGGGCGTGGGGAAAATAACGGTGGAGTTTGAGCATAATGGGAGGCAGTTTGAAATCCGGAGGGAAATCGACCGCTACCGGGATAACAACAGGATTCTGAGCCGGGAGGCGGGGGGGCTCCGGGAGCTTGATTTCGTCAAGACTCTGAATAAGGAACTGAGGGCGGGGCTGCTCGATGCCCTTTTCGCCCCCGACAGCGCCATGGGCTTTAACCATCTCACCGAGAAAAACATTGATGCCGTCATCCGGGAGCTGTTCAAGGAAATCGGCAACGCCAAGGTGCTGACCCGGGACTTCCAGGGGCGGCTCAAGAAGCTGAGCGAGGAGGCTTCAGCCCGGCTTACCGCCATAGAGAGGGACTATCGCTCCCTGGTGGCTCACCTGAAGAGCGAGCTGAAGGGTGTGGCAGTTAGCCTGGGCGACTTTGAGACCTATGAGCCGGGCAGGACGTCAGGCAAGATAAGTTGCGCCGCCGAGGAGCTGAAGAGGTATATTGACAGCATCGGTAAAGGCGAGTTGAAGGAATGGCTGGGGGAAATGGGAAAACGGGCCAGGGATGCCGATGCCGTCCAGAAGCTGCTTGAGGGCAGCCATCAACTGATTGCCGGGAGCTTCCGGAGGATGGCGGAGAGCTCAGAGGACCGGGAGCGGTTGGGGCAGCTTGTGGGCGGGTTGAAGGAAGCCCGGCTGGGCAGTCCCCTGCCGCCGGAGCCGGGCGGGTTTTACGATGCCGGGCTGGCTAAAGCGGCGGAGGAAATCTACCTCAGGCTTAAAGACGCCCAGAGGCGCTATTCCCAGGCTCTCTCCCTGGCTTCGGAGGAGAACATTGACCTCAAGGTGGATAACCCGGCGAAAATTAAAGCCGACAGGGAGAAGGTGCTGAGGCTGTTGACCCGGGAGGTTGTTACCCCTGATGCCCTCAGGGTCAAAGCCTTTCTGGTCAAGATTTCCGGGGCGGAGCCGCAAGCAAACAGCGAGGAATCGGTGCACGCCCTTGTTCCCCTGAAGCTGATGGACGACGACCCGGCGTTTACCCGGCTGAGCCCCGAGCCTATCCCCGATGCCTCAGAGGAGCAGAAAAAGAAATATGCCCGCTCTCTGGGTAAGAAAATAGCCAACCTGAAGCTTATCTGCGAGGACCGGGACCGGGCGGAAAGCTTCTTCAAGAACGAGTTTACCCCCCTCTTGAGCGACCTCAGCGGATATAGCGACACGCTGACCAGGAATGGACAGCGGGAGAAAGAGAAAATCTCCGACCTGGTGAGCGAAATCGGCAAACAGCTCCGTTTATTTGCCGGTGAGGATGTAGAGATGCCCCTGCTGGAAAACGAAGGCGATATACCGCCCTTCCTTGAAGCGGTAAAAGAGGTCCTGGAGAGCAAGAAGCAGGATTACCGGGAGGAGCTTAGCCGGAAAGTAAGCTCGGTGGGTCTGCCGGCAGGGGAGTTTAATACCGCCGAGATAGACCTTCTCCTCAAGAGGCTTGCCGAGATGGAGAAAGGCTTACCCCGCTATAGAAGCGTCTGGACGGAGCTGACCGAGGAGAAAAGGGTTGTGTGGCAGAACAACGACGCTGAATACACCGATTTAAAGTATGTCCCGGCGATAGCCGGCGGGATTGAGAAGACCCTTGATGCCATACTGGACAACGCCTTTGATGAGCACGAGGTAATCCAGGAGATAAAGGAAATCTTCGTGGAGATAAATAACAGGCTCGGGGAGGAAGACCTGGTCGGCTCCGGCATTGAGATGGGTGAAGACAGCCTGCAGCTTGCGAGGATTGCCTATAAAGACAGGGAGATAACCCATCCCTCGGGGGCGGAGAGGTCATTTTTCAGTCTTGCGGCGCTGACTGCCCTGGCAAGATATTTCGGCTTGCCGGTTATTATCGACGAGACGGCGAATAACCTGGATAAGAAACACCTGCGGTGTTTTATTTCCCTTGTCAAGGAGCTTGCCGCTGACTACGATGTCCAGTATATCCTCTCAATAAAAGAGACCGATGACTTTCCCCTCCACGGCTGGGTCCAGGGATTTGCCGACGACCTCCAGGTATACCGGGTGGAGTATGACGGCAAGAAAAAGCTCATCAAGCCCGTTGACCTCTACGCCTGAGGCGAAGAGGCGGAGTTTAAATTAGCCCGGTATTCGGCGTACCGGGCTAAGCTGGAAAGGACCGCCGTGGCATGGTCGGGCAGGGGATAGCAGGGAATCCCCTTTTGATAGGCTACCTCCCTCAGCCGGGCATCGATAAGCTCGAAGCCGAACTCCCAGGCAAGTATAATTGGCTTATGGTGCTCCTTAACCATAGCTGCCAGGCGGGCAAGGACCTCGCTCAGGGCGTCGTCAAATGTCCTGACCTCTTCCCCGGAGAGAGAGCTTTTGTCGGATACGAGCACGATACTCTGGGGGAGCGCCGGGACCAGGTTCAGCAGCATCAGGCTGTCAATGGCGGTGCAGCGGAGGAGGACCTCGACGGTTTTCATCACATTCTCCTGGAAGACGCCGGCTACCAGGTCTACGGGATTGCCGTGGCTCCACCAGTGGGGCAGGAGGGCATTCAGTTCGGTCATAGTCTCCTGGGGGAGCGGGACTACATTGAGCCCGGCGGCGGCGCAGGCATCGGCGCCGAGAACTCCCCACCCCCCGCCGGCAGTCAGTATTGCCACTCTCTTTCCCCGGGGCAAAGGCAGGCAGAGAAGGGCAGTGCCGACATTGAACAGCTCGTCCATGTCCCGAACCCGGATAATTCCCGCCTGCTTGCAGGCGGAGGCGAAGACGGCATCGGAGCCGGCTAAGGAAGCGGTGTGCGATTTAGCCGCTCTAGCCCCAGCAGCGGTATATCCCGCTTTGAGCATGACGATGGGCTTTATCGGGGTAATCCTTTTAGCCACCTCGAGAAATCTCCTCCCGTCCCTGAATCCTTCAATATAGCTCAATATAATTTTGGTGTCCTTGTCCCCGGCTAAATACTCCAGGTAGTCTTCGCAGTGCAGGTCGGCTTCATTGCCGCTGCTGATAAGCTTGCTGATGCCGAGGTCTTTAGAGATGAGCTTGCTGGCGATGGAGCTGGCAACATTGCCGCTCTGGGAGACTATGGCGAAGGGACCGGGCAGGGGGAATAGCGGCGGCATAATGCTGAACAGCTTGCAGCCGGTGCTGATGATGCCGAAGCAGTTGGGTCCCACCAGGACCATGCCCTCCCTGCGGGCGATGCGGACCATCTCCTGCTCCAGCTTCTCCCCGTCAACTCCCGCTTCAGCAAAGCCGGCGGTAACGATGACTCCAGCCTTGATTCCCTTCTTGCCGCAGTCCTCCAGCACCGCGGGAACGCTGGAGGGAGGAGTCACCACCACCGCAAGGTCGGGGACCTCCGGCAGTGCCTCAACGCCGGGATATGCCGTTAGTCCCTGGATTTCCTTCTCCCGGGGGTTTACGGGATAAATTTTGCCCCCAAAGCCCCCGCTGATGATATGGGACAGAATAACCGACCCCCACTTGTAGAGGTTCGCCGAGGCTCCAATTAAGGTAAGCGAGCGGGGATTGAAAAGAAGCTCAAACTTCCGGGCTGTCTCTGGCATGCTCTTTCTACTACCACCAGCTATAAGATAACCGCTCATATTACTCCCTCCAGGTGGCGTGGTCAACCGGTCCTGCGTTTGTGTTGCCCTTGAGGCTTTGTTATGATGTGGAACTGTTGAAAGTTGGTCTGGTTTATGACCCCATCTACCTGGAGCACGATACCGGCGCCCATGTGGAGAATTCCCGGAGGCTGGTAGCCATAATGGAGCACCTGGAGCAGACAGGGATGAAGGAAAAGCTCGTTCTGTTCTCCCCGCGTCCTGCCACGGTGGCGGAAATAGAGACGGTTCATTCCCCGGAATATGTTTCTCGCATAAAGAGCGAAGCCGAGGGAGGAGGCGGCTGGCTTGACCTTGATACGGTGATGTGTCCCCGCTCCTACGAGGTGGCGTTATACGCTGCCGGCGGAGTGCTGACCGCGGTGGAAAAGGTGATGAAGGGGGAGGCGGAGTCCGTCTTCGCTCTGGTCCGACCACCGGGACACCACGCCACCCGTAGCCGGGCAATGGGGTTCTGCCTGTTCAATAATGTAGCTATCGCCGCCCAGTTCGCCCGGGCTAATTTTAATGTTGAGCGTGCCCTTATCGCTGATTTTGATGTCCACCACGGCAATGCCACGCAGGAGGCTTTTTATGCTGACCCCGGGGTGCTCTACTTCTCCACCCACCAGTATCCCTTTTATCCCGGCAGCGGCTGGATAGACGAGACTGGAGAGGGGAAGGGAAAGGGATACACCGTTAACTTTCCTATGTCCGCCGGCTGGGGTGACGAGGAATACCTGAGGGCGTTTAACGAGGTCCTGGTTCCGCTAGCCCGGAGGTTCCAGCCGCAGCTCATACTTGTCTCGGCGGGCTTCGACGCTCACTGGGCTGACGACATAGCCATGATGCAGGTGAGCATTACCGGCTTTGCCGGAATGACCCGGATATTGAAGGAGCTGGCTCTTGAGTTATGTCAAGGTCGCCTTGTCTTCACCCTGGAGGGCGGCTACAACCTTCAGGTGGATGCCTTCAGCACCAGGGCTGTTTTTGATGTCCTTCTGGGCAGTCCCGGGGTAGCTGACCCGCTGGGCAAAGCACCGGTAATGAGGAAAATCGTTGGCTTTGAGGAACACCTGAGGAGAATAAAGCAAACTCACCACCTGGAGGGCTGACCTTCTTTCTGTCATTGCGAGCGAAGCGTGGCAATCTCGGTGGGGAGTGGAGATTGCTTCGTCGCCTTTGGCTCCTCGCAATGACATTGAAATGTGACAATGTCAACATAGAAGGTTAGCAGGACTGCTCTCACCCCGAGCTGAGTACCTGGGCAGGAAGCGCAGGAAGACCTCGTTTCCCAGGAGTCTGCCTCTAGCGGTCAGCCTGATTCCCCTCCTGTCGGCAGCGATGAGTCCCACCCCGGTCAGCTCCTCAATCTGCTGCCGGTAGAGGGCGGGAAGCTCTATTCCAAAGCGGCGAGCAAAATGAGCGAAGTCTACTCCCTCCTCCAGCCTCAGACCGAGAATAACCGAATCGGCAATCTCCAGGTCGCGGTCAACAGGCTCAATGCTGGCGGTTACCGGGGTGGGGAGACCCGGCTGCTCTGCCGGGCTTGTTTTCGCTCTATCGAGGTTGGCTACATATTCCGTGGGCGAGAGAATATTAGCCCAGCGGTAGCCGCCCAGATGGGAGTGGGCGCCGGCGCCAAAACCGAGGTAAGGTCCGTTTTTCCAGTAGGTCAAATTGTGCCGGCATTCCCTTTCGGGCAGAGCCCAGTTGGATATCTCGTAGTGGATGTAGCCTTCCCCGGCGAGCCGGTCTGAAGCGAGGAGGTACATCTCGGCGGCAAGGTCAGCGTCGGGCGGCGGTAACGAGCCCGCCGCTACGGCGTCGGAAAGAGGCGTGCCGGGCTCCAGGGTGAGGGGATAAAGCGAGAGATGGTCGGGGGCAAGCCTCAGCACCGCGGCAAAGCTGCTTTGCCATTCCTTGATTGTCTGCCGGGGCAGGGCATAAAGCAAATCAATGTTGATGTTTTGAAAGCCAGCCTGCCTCGCTGCCCGGTAAGCCTCCCGGGCTTCGGCGGCGGAGTGAATTCTCCCCAGCAGCCGGAGCTCCGTGTCGCTGAAGCTCTGCACGCCCAGGCTCAGCCGGTTGACCCCGCTCCGCCTCAGTTGAGCCAGGAAGGACGGCTTAACCGTCCCGGGGTTTGCCTCCAGGGTAACCTCCATCTCGGGCGAGGTGTGGAAAAGCCTGGTGCCGGTTTCCAGGAGCCGGGCTACGGCTTCCTGGGGAAGGAGGCTGGGCGTGCCTCCACCGAAGTAAGCTGTTTTTACTTCAAACTGCCAGGCTGCTTTGGCATAAAGCTGCATTTCCTTCTGGAGGGCGTCCACATATTGAGGGATAAGCCAGCCCAGCCCGGCATAGGAATTAAAATCGCAGTAATGGCACCTGGATAAACAAAAGGGAATATGAAAATAGAGGCTCAGTTCCGGTTCAGCCATCAGGCAGCTTTCTTAGCGGGGAAAAACCAGGGAAAAACCTCTCTCCACTCGCCTTTTTCCCAGACGACCAGGAGCGGACCGGCGATGAACAGCGAGGTATAGATGCCGACAATCACTCCGATTAGCAGCGCCAATATAAAGTAATGAATCGTTGACCCGCCAAAGAGGAACAGGGCGAGGAGAACACAAATGACGGTCAGGGTGGTATTCAGGTTGCGCATTAATGTCTCCGTGAGGCTGGAATTTACCACCACGCTGAAGTCAGGGCTGATGCCCCGGGTCTTATTTTCCCGGATGCGGTCAAATACAATCACGACGTTATTGATGCTGTAGCCCACGATGGTAAGCACTGCGCTGATAAATAACGCGTCAACTTCCACATGGGCTGCCTGACCGATGATGGCGAAGACGCCCAGGACGATGAGCACATCGTGCCCCAGAGCAACGATGGCGCAGGTGCCCCAGCGGAGGGGATTGGGCATACGACGAAACGCCCAGGCGATATAGAATAGCATAGCCACGATGGATATGAGCACGGCGATGCCGGCATTGCGCGCCGTGTTACTGGCTACAGAGGGGGAAATGGTGTTATAGTCAAGGACTGAAATCTCGGTATTCAAGCTGGTGTTTAGTCCACCGAGCAGAGTTTCTCTTTCCGTGGTGTTTATCGCCTTGATGCGGATGAAGAAATTGTCCCCTGCCTTTTGAATAACCGCTTCAGGATATCCCAGTCCAATCAACTCCTGGCGTAATTGCCCCGGCTCTACCTGGGGAGTGAAATTGAGGGTCATAGAGGTGCCGCCGGTGAAGTCAACCCCCGGCGTCAGCTTAAAGGCTGCCAGCGAGATTATCATTATCAGGAGCGCTATGGCTGAGCCAAGGATAAACCACCGTTTTTGGCCCACAAAGTCAATCATTGTTCTTTAACTCCATAAGCTGCCAGGTTGGTGACCAGGCGATTTTTGACGACAAGGCGAAGGAAAGTCCGGGTAACGATGATGGCGGTAAACATACTTAGAGCCACACCGATGAACAAGGTCAGGGCGAAGCCTCTAACCATAAAGGCGCCGAAGGTGCCCCCGAGCCAGAAGAGGATTATGCAGGCAATAAAGGTGGTGACGTTGCTGTCGCGAATAGCCGGCCAGGCACGGGTAAATCCTGCCTCTACCGCGGCGCTCAGGGGGCGTTTATCCCGCAGCTCCTCCTTCGTTCGCTCAAAAATAAGGACATTGGCATCCACTGCCATTCCCAGAGATAAGATAAGGGCGGCTATGCCGGGGAGGGTCAGGGTGATGGGGAAAAGGGTCAGTATGGAGAGAAAGAAAAGGGCATAAATGCCCAGGCTTATGCAAGCCATCACTCCGAGGAAGCGATAGTAAGCAATCATAAACAGCACCAGCAAGATTATCCCGATTTGGGCGGCAATCAGGCTCTTATGGATGGAATCGCTTCCCAGTGAGGCGTCTATATCCTGCTGGTTAATCAAGGTCAAGGGCAAATCCAGAGCACCGGAGTTGAGCATATTTGCCAGGTCGCCGGCATATTCCAGGGTAAAATTGCCTTCAATTTGCCCCTGGCCGCTGATTACCGATTTAACCACCGGGGCGGATATGGGCTTGTTATCCACATAAATAGCCAGCTGCTTGTCCAGGTTACGCTGGGTTATCTGCTGGAACAGATGGGCACCTTCACTGTCCCATTCGAAAGCAACTACGGGACCTCCATAGGGGTCCACCGCCCGGTAGGCATGCTTCAGGTACTTGCCGGTGAGCGTCTTCTCCTGACCATCGGTGCCGGTAGCGGTGGCGGACTCGTTTTTAAACATTATGCCGCCGGTGGTCTCGTTAATTACCGCCGTGCCGTTTGCATAGAGCTCTTGCTCCCTGAATTCAAGCAGACCTGTCTCCCCGATGAGGCTAATCGCCCGGGTGATATTTTCCACTCCGGGAAGCTGGACTACTATTTTGTCGGTTCCCAGCATCTGAATTGTGGGTTCGGTAACGCCGAATTCATTAACTCTCCGCTGAATTTTCGCAGTCACAGCATTCATAGCTTCGGCATCACTTACCGAAGGGTCTTTCTGGGATAAATTCGCCTGGTAAAGGAGCTGGCTGCCGCCCTTGAGGTCCAGTCCCAGCGTCAGCCCGTTGGGACCAAGCAGCCTGGTACTCACCGGTAGTATTGCCCACAGCGAAATAAGAAGCAGTATTATGATGGCGGCGGGCAGATATTTATTTATTGTTTTGCTCAACTATTCAACCTCTGTTTGGGGAGATGAGCCTGCTGCCTCCCCGTAATGACCAGCTCCTTTCGCACCAGGGCAAGGGCGCTCTCTCTATCCCCTACCTCGCCGCTGGCTTGAGCCTCCCGCACCAGCTCCAGAAGCTCGCCAATTAAGGGTCCCGGGGCTAGTCCGAAGATGTTAATCAGGTCGTGCCCGTCAATCAGCTTTTCGAGATGGACTTTAGCCTGCTGCGCATTGTGCTCGGCAAGTATATAGTTTATCAGCCGGCAATGCTCCTCCCAGTCCTCCCTATCCAGCAGGGGACCACGGCTGGCAAGATAATCCGCCAGGGCTAAAATCAATATATCGCTTCCGTCATCGGCGGTATCCCTGAAGTAGCGATAAATTGCTCTCGGTGTGGGCATCCCCTCCTTTGCCATCTGCATCGGGCGCAGGTGGTGATAAACAAGGCTTTCCATCAGGTCTATTTCCCGGTTGCTGAACCGCAGCCTTTTCAGCAGAGCCACGGTCATATCCGCTCCCTCTCTGGCGTGACCATAAAAGCGTGCTCTGCCAGTTTCGTCAACAGTTTTTTTCCTCGGTTTAGCTATATCGTGGAACAAACCCCCTAATTTAAGCATAATTTTACCATTACTTCCAGTGGATATTTCCCGGGATAAATGCTTTTCCATTGCCTCTGACCAGGGGGCGCAGGCTAATATCCCTTCGTTACCGTATTCCCAATCATGCTCCCGGGTTAGGAATTCTATCGCTGCCACAGTCTCCAGGGAGTGGTCAAATACATCCCAGAAATGCAGCTTGGGCTGTTCCACGCCTTTGCTTTCGGCTAGCTCGGGGAAGAGGACTAAAAGCAAGCCGAGCTCATTTAGATAACGCAGGCGGTGGGCAGCGCCAGGCAAGCTGACCACCTTGAGCAGCTCTTCCCGGGTCTTTTCCCCGGGGACGCCGGCGATTAAGCTAGCATGGCGGCGAATCAAAGCCTCGGTCTGGGGTTCAATAACGAAGTTGAGCTCGGCGGCAAGACGCACTGCCCGGAGCAGCCGGGCGGCATCACGCTCAAAGATTTCGGGGCTGACCGCACGGATAGTCCTCTTTTTCAAATCGGTTTCCCCGGAAAAGGGGTCAACGAGCTTTACTGCGGTGGGCGGCTCAGGATGCCGTCCCAGTGCCCCGGCAAGCTGGCTGAGTTCAGCCGCCAGGGCATTTACGGTGAAGTCTCGACGGGCAAGGTCGGACTCAACATCATCGGCAAAGGAGGAAAAATCAAGCTCCCACTGCTGTTCACCTTCACCCATCACCACCCTGGCTACCTTGTTGACCTCGTCCAGGAGCACAAATTTGCCTCCAATTGCACTGGCGACTTTACGGGCGATGCTGGTCGCATCGCCATTTACGGCAATATCAATATCGTTAATTCCCCTTCCCAGGAGCCAGTCGCGGACAAGACCTCCAACGCCGTAGCCCTGGTATCCCTGTTGACTCAGCAGCCGGGATACTCTTTCCAGAATAATAGCCAAATCAGGAGGCATAATGAGGGCAATTATAGTGTGGCAGAGCAATGCTGTAAAGGAGGGCTAAAGCCCGGAAGTATTGTATTCCCTTTAAGATGAAGCTGTGTTAAAATTGCTCCGTTGTTTTTTGGCGAGTGAAAAGATGAGAATTTGCCTGCTCACCTACAGGGGAAACCCTTATAGTGGTGGGCAGGGCATCTATGTCAGCCATCTGTCTCACGAGTTCTGCCGCATGGGGCACGAGGTAGATGTAATCAGCGCCAAGCCTTTTCCGGAGTTGGGCGAATCAGTGGCGCTGCACCGCCTCAAAAGCTCGAGCCTGTATTACAAGGAGGCGTCATTCTGGGCGAACCTTGGTGAAGCTCGGACTCCCCTTGACCTTGCTGAATTGCTCACCACCAAATGTGGAGTATTCACCGACCCGCTGGCATTCAGCCTGAGAGCCTATGATAAGGTCAAGCAGCTCCATAAACGGCGCAAATTTGACATCGTCCACGATAATCAGGGTCTGGGCTACGGACTGCTGCTGATGAAACGGCTGGGAATACCGGTTATCGCTACCATCCACCATCCGCTCTCCATAGATAAACAGGCTGATTTGGAGCAGGCTGGTGGCTGGCTGGCAAGGTGGGGAGTGAGGAGGTTTTATCGCCTTCTCCATATGCAGGGCTTCGTCGCCCGCCGCCTTGACGGGATTATCACCGTTTCCCGGAGCTCCGCGGAGGAAACCCGGCGCGCCTTCAAGGTAGCCGGGGACAAAATAAGAGTGGTGTATAACGGGACGGATACCGAGGTCTTTAAACCCTATGAGGAGGAAAGCAGCACCAGAAACGGCTTGATTATGGTCGGCAATACCGATGATAGAAAGAAGGGAGTTATCTACCTCTTAAAAGCGCTGGAGCTGTTGAAGAGTGAGGGGATAAAGCTGACTATCGTGGATGACCCCTGGCGGCGTTTACCCCGGGGCGACCAGGTGGAGCCCCCGCCTCCTTCATATGCCCTGAGCTTGCTGGAGAGGCTTGGTGTGAACGGGCTGGTAAGTTTCACCGGGAGATTAACCAGGGAGGAACTAGCCCGGCAGTACTCCAGGGCGGAAGTGGCGGTGGTGCCCTCTCTTTATGAGGGGTTTGGTTTTCCCGCCTCCGAGGCAATGGCTTGCGGTGTCCCGGTAATAGCCAGCTCCGCGGGAGCGCTCCCTGAAGTGGTCGGAGATGCCGGGGTGCTCGTCCCGCCGGGAGAGCCTGAGCCGCTGGCGGAGGCGATTAGAAATTTGCTCCATAATAAAGAGCGGCAGAAGGAGCTGGGGGAAGCGGGGAGAAGGCGGGTGCAGCAGGAGTTTAGCTGGGAGCAGGCGGCTCGCAAGATTGTGGCGGTATACCGGGAGCTGGTGTATCACGATGGTCACGGTGGAGCTTGACCTGCTGGGTTTGAACGATGGCGACTGGCTGCTGGATGCTGGCTGTGGCGAGGGAAGACACATCTGGGAGGCATGTAAGCAAAACCATTCCAACGTTATCGCCTTTGATATTGATATGGAGAGCCTCAAGAAGGCTAAATATATGCTGAGCTCGTTAAGCCAGAAAGGCGAGGTCAACGGTAATTGCCATTTGCTTCAGGCGGATATAAACCGCCTTCCCTTCAAGGACGGCGCTTTTAACAAAATCATCTGTTCTGAAGTCCTGGAGCATATGCCCCGGGACGGGGAGGTGGTCAGGGAGCTGGTCAGGGTGCTCCGGGGTGACGGTGCCATTGGAGTCAGCGTGCCTCATCATCTTGCTGAGTCCGTCTGCTGGAGGCTTTCCCGGGACTATTATGGCTTTCCCGGGGGACACATAAGGATATACAAAACAGAGCAGGTTATCGACCTTCTGCGTTCTCAGGGACTCAGCGTTTACGCTGTTTGTCGCAATCACGCCCTGCACTCTTTTTACTGGATACTCCGCTGTCTTTTCGGGCTCAAAAAGGAAAAAGCCCTCATCCCTTCCCTGTACTATAAGCTCCTGGTGCTGGATATAAATAACGAGCGGCACATCCACCGCTGGCTTGAGAGCTTGCTCAACCTGATTATTCCCAAGAGCGTGGTCATTTACGCCGGGAAAAAAGAGCGCACTTCACCACGATAACATCCGCCAGCAAAGGAAGGGGACGCGCTACCTTATCCAGAAGGGCGAGAATACCGCGGCGGACGGGTCGGGGAAGCAGGGAAAGAATATTGCCCCAACCGGGCATTCCATAGAGTAAAGATATTCCCTCCGCTTTCTTCACCTGGAAATAGCTCCTCACCAGACCGCTGATTGATTGGTAGTCAAATTTACAGGTGTGGTCGGGGGGCATCTCCCAGGGCTTTGCCTTGCGGTCAGCTCCCGGAAAGAAAATAGCTCTTAGCTTGAACATTCCCCTACCGATATGGAAGGCGAAACTTTCCATGTTGGCTACGGCAATTATTGCTTCGCCGCCAGGCTTGAGCACCCGGGAAATCTCCGCCATCGTTTTATCCGGCGAGAGGAAATGGTCCAGCGCCCCCTTGCATATAACTTTATCAAAGGAGTTTGACCTGAAGGGCAGGCTCTCCCCTACCCCCCGGGATAAAGCTACGGGAGCGCTAACCGTGCCGAGATGCTCCTTAGCCCGGGACAACATCACCTCTGAAGGCTCAAGTCCGATAACCACCGCGCCGCTTTCTGACAGCAGGGCGGCATCAACAGCCCGCCCGCAGCCCACATCCAGTATGTATTCCCCTTCCCGGGCAGCCACCGCTTCCAGGATGAGGCGCTCGCCCTGTTGGAAGAGGAATTCAAGGTCGGGGCTTACCTTTGCCGGCACTACCGCGTCGTCATTCCATCTCAAGTCCAGCTTCGGCTCCATATTTCTTAATATTATCTTATTCTCTACTCTAATTGCATTGCGCTATGCCCTGTGCCATAATAGCGGCGAAATGGCGACAGAAAAAGAGCAGAGCGCCAAGCTGGCTATTGAGCAAATTGAGAAAGAATTTGGCAAGGGCGCAATTATGAAGCTGGGGGAAGCCGTAGCCAAAGTGCCGATAGAGGTTATCCCCACGGGCTCAATATCTCTTGATTTGGCTCTGGGCGTAGGCGGTATCCCCAGAGGGCGCGTTATTGAAATTTTCGGCTCTGAAGGCTCAGGCAAGACCACGCTTGCCCAGCATATAATAGCTGAAGCCCAGAAGAACGGCGGCATCGTTGCCTATATAGATGCCGAGCATGCCTTTGACCCGGCATACGGCGCCAGCTGCGGCATCCAGCTCAATGACCTGCTTATTTCCCAGCCGGATACTGGCGAGGAAGCTCTGGAAATCACCGAGACGCTGGTGAGGAGCGGCGCCCTGGATGTAATTGTCATTGATAGCGTAGCGGCATTGGTGCCCCGGGCGGAGATAGAAGGCGAGATGGGAGACGCCCATGTCGGGCTGCAAGCGCGGTTGATGTCCCAGGCATTAAGGAAGCTGGTAGCTGCCATTGGCAAGTCTCGGACCGCGGTGGTCTTCATCAATCAGCTCCGGGAGAAGGTCGGCGTTTTTTTCGGCAATCCTGAGGTAACTCCCGGAGGGAGAGCGCTTAAGTTCTATAGCTCCATCAGGATAGACTTAAGAAGGGGCGAGCCCATCAAGCAGGGCTCGGAGATAGTGGGGACAAGAGTTAGAGCCAGGGTGGTCAAGAATAAAGTATCTCCTCCATTTCGCAGCACTGAATTCGATATAATGTTCAAACAGGGGATAAGCCGGGAGGGGGATTTGCTCGACCTCGGTGTCGCTGCAGGGATAGTGAAGAAATCGGGAGCGTTCTTCACTTACAAGGAGATAAAACTGGGGCAGGGAAGGGAGAATGCCCGGGACTACTTAAAGCAGCATCCTGAGACTGCAGCGCAACTGGAACGCGAAATCAGAGCGGCAAATGTCCCCTTACGCACTGCTGCCCGACAAAGCTCAGACCTTCCTGAGCAAGAGCCTGCCTAGTCGGGAAAGCTTAAGTGACCGCTAATGATAGTCCCCTTCAGCGCTGTCTTGACCTAGCCTATCGCTATCTGGGCTACCGTCCCCGGAGCGAAGCCGAGGTAAGGCACTATCTGCGGCGGCGCAGCTTCAGCGGGGAAATGCTCGAAAGGGCAATAGCGGAGCTTAAAGGGCAAAATCTAATTGACGACCTCGCCTTCGCCGAGTTCTGGAAGAATAATCGCCTGTCCTTTAAGCCCCGGAGCAGCCGCTTAATCCGTAAGGAGCTAAGGGATAAAGGGGTGGCGGGGGAAATCATCGGTGCGGTGACCCTGGGGATAGACGATGAAGAAAACGCCTATAAGCTGGGGCGCCGACGGATGTCTTCCCTTGCCCACCGGGACTACCCCGATTTCCAGCGGCGCTTGTCCAATTACCTTGGCTATCGCGGCTTCAGCTACGAAGTTATCAGGAAGACAGTGGCGCGTTTATGGGAAGAAAAGGGGTGAGGCTAGTAACCCAGCAGGGCTAAGAACGCCCCGGCGGCAGCGGCGGTGCCAATAACGCCAGCCACATTGGGTCCCATAGCGTGCATCAGCAGGAAATTCCTGGGATTAGCCTGCTGTCCCATCCTCTGCACTACCCTGGCGGACATCGGCACTGCCGAGACGCCGGCAGCTCCGATGAGGGGATTAATTTGGGGTCGGAGCACCAGGTTCAGCAGCTTGGCAAAAATTACGCCGCCGGCGGTGGCGAAAGCAAAGGCGGCTACACCGAGGACGAATACCAGCAGCGGTCCATGATGCAGGGAGGACTCGGCGGATACATAGGCGCCAACGCAAAAACCGAGGAAAACAGTTATCACATCCGTGAAGGCGGTGGCTAAGGTGTTGGACAGCCTGGTGGTAACGCCGGTAACTGAAAGCAGGTTGCCGAACATGAACGTGGCGATAAGCGGCAGTGCCGCCGGCACCAGAAGACCGGTGATGATGGTGACATAGATGGGGAAGGCTATCTTTTCCCGGTTAGAGACCGCTCTTAGTTGCGGCGCCATATATATTGCCCGCTCCTTCTTGGTGGTAATCAGCCTGATAACCGGGGGCTGGATTAGCGGCACCATAGCCATATAGGTGTAAGCCGCTACGGCGGTAAATCCCATGAGGTGAGGAGACAGTATCTGGGTGAGGTAGACCGTGGTGGGACCATCAGCACCCCCGATAATTCCGATGCTGCACGCTTCAGGAATTTTGAATCCCACAGCGATTGCCAGGAAGAAGGCGGCATAGACCCCGAATTGGGCTGCGGCGCCCAGGAGGAAATAAACCGGGCGGGCAATGAGAGGACCGAAGTCGGTCATCGCCCCCAGCCCGAGAAACATCAGGATGGGAATAATCTCCCAGCCAAAACCATACTGAAAGATGCGGGACAGGAAACCGACTGGTTTTCCCCCCTGCTGGATAAGTTCGGTCCACTGCGGGGGTAAATAGCTCAGGAGAGTGCCATCGGGCATCTGGAACCCCATTACCCCGTAGCCCAGGGGGAGGTTGCCCACGATAATCCCGAAGCCAATGGGCACTAAAAGAAACGGCTCCCACTTCCGGGCTATACCGAGATAGATGAGCAAGCCACCGATAAGGAGCATTACCAGTTGCTGCCAGGTGAAGGAGGCTAAGGCGGTTCCGATACCAAACATAGCATATTCTCTGGTTTAAGCCTGCTTATTGTCCGGCTTCTCCGGCTCGGGCTCTTCTTCCTTCTCCCACCTCTGGAATATTTTTCCCAGACCAAAACTCACCAGCCAGAGGAGAATCAAGACGATAAAAACAATGCCGAAGCCCACTCCGGCTATCCTGGCTGCCTCAGCCCAATCTGCGCTCATTATAGCTGCCGCCTCCTCAAATAATGAAAAAATTGGTTGTATAATATACCACAACCACCCAGGAATACAAGCAATTGACACTACCTAGCAATGAAAGATATATTTATGTTGATAAGGGCCATTAGCTCAGCTGGTTAGAGCACGGTCCTGATAAGGCCGGGGTCTGTGGTTCGAGTCCACAATGGCCCACTATTGAGCTTGAGTTTTTGGTAAAATAAGGGGGAGAAGGAGTAGAATACTAAGTGGCTCACGAGGGTGAAGGGTATGCGAAACAAAACCAGCACATTTGAAGAGGCAGTAGCTAGAGCCGAGGCGATGAGGCGGGCGGCGGAGAAGGTTGCTGAGGAAGCGACCGGCATATCGCAGCAGGCGCTAATCAGAGCTTTGGAGTCAGGAGAGGCAGCTACAAAGATTGCCGAGGAAGCGAAGAGAACCTTAGAGGAAGCGATAAGGGAGGCGGAGAGGGTAAGCCAGGAAGCCAGGGAGATTGCTGAAGGAGCAACAAAAGCATCCCGGGAAGCAGTAGACCGGGCTGAAGCGTCAATCAAGCTCGCCACCGAGGCTTCGGAAGCCTCGGCAAAGGCCTTTGAAGAAACGGTAAGCAAACTGGAGGCGGCGGTAAAGGCATCCCTGGAGAGGGTGAGCAAAGCCGATGAGGTGAGTCAGTCTGCCCGGGGAACTGCTGAAGAGGCGAAAGAGACTTCATTGAAGGCGCTGGAGGAGGCTGAGCGAGTAAGTCAAATAGCCCGGGAAGCTGCTGAGGAAGCGCGAGCAGCATCACAACAAGTGGTAAGCGAGGCTGAAAGGATAAGCCAGGAGTCCCGAGAGGCAGCCGATACCGCGATAAGAACATCCCAGGAAGCAATGAGCCGGGCTGAGGCATCAATCGCCTTAGCCATGGAGGCAATTGATGCTGCGGCAAGGGCATCTAAGGAAGGAATAAGCAATGCTGGAAAAGTCAGCCGAACGGCTATGGAGGCGTCTGAGGCAGCGACAAAGACATTAGGGGAGATGATAAGCCAAGCTGATGTGCTAAGCCGAAGGGCGGTAGAGACTACTGAGACATCGGCAAAGACATCCCAGGAGGTAATAGCCAGGGCTGAAGAGGTAAGTCAGGCAGCCCTGGAAACTGCTAGGAGAACGAAGAAGGCATCTCAAGAGGCAATAGCTCGAGCCGAGGAATTGAGCCGGACGGCTGTGGAGGCTGCTTCGGAAGCGATGCTTGCCGCTCAAGAGGCTACCACTAAAGCGGAAGAAATCAACCAGGCGAGCCTGGAAGTTGCTGCGGAAGCGAAGCAGGCATCCCAGGAGGCTATAAGCAAAGCTGAAGAAGCACGAAAGTCATCACAAAAGGCTATGAGCAAAGCAGAGGCAGCAGTCCAGGCAGGCGTGGAGGCTGCCGAAGAAGCGAAGAGGGTGTCTCAAGGGGCTATGGATAGGGCGGAGGAAGCCAAGCGAATTTCACAGGAGGCAAGCGTCCGGGCTGAGGAAATCAGCCAGGCCAGCAAGGAGGCTGTCGCCAGAACGGAGGAGATAAGCCAGGCTGCCCTGGAAACTACCGAAGAAGCTCAAAAAACATTTCAGGAAGCGCTAAGCCGGGCTGAAGAATCAATTAGATTAGCCATGGTGGCGATGGAGAAATCAACTAAAGCCACTGAGGAAGGGGTCAGCCGAGCCGAGGAAATAAGCCAAAGGGCGATAGCCACCGTTAAAGCGTCGGTAAGCTCGTTTGAAAAAGCGATAAGCAGGGCGGAGGAAATGAGTAAAATGGCGATAGGGACCGCTGAAGGAGCGGATAAGGCGTCTCGGGAGGCAATAAGCAAAGCTGAGGGAGTGGGGCGAGAGGCAAAAGAGGTTGCTGAGGAAGCGAAGATAGCCTCCCGGGAAGCAATAAGCAGGGCGGAGGAAATAAGCAAGGTTAACGCCAGAACTGCTGAAGAAGCGAAGGCAGCATCCCGGGAAGTAGTGAGCCGCGCGGAGGAAATAAGCCGGGCTACCAAAAAGATTGCTGAGGAGACGAAGAAGGCGTCTCAGGAAGCAATAAGCAAGGCGGAGCAAATAAGTCAGGCTGCCCGGCAAAGCGCCGAGGAATCAGCTCAAATGGCAAAGGAGGCTACTGATGCATCAATAAGGGTAGCCAGGGAGGCGGTGATATCATCAGTAAGGACATTTGAGGAAGCGCTTAGTAAGGCTGAGGGAATAAGCAAATCAGCCCGGAGCGCAGTAAGAGCAGCGATGCAACTATTTGAGAAATCGGTAAGCGAGGCGGCTAAGATAAGAAAACCAGCCCTGGAAGCTGGTGAAATTTCGCCGGAGGCGTTGGAGGAGATGCTGACCGGGGCTGAAAGTAGTGGCGGGGAAGAGCGAGCGGTGCCCAAGAAGTCCCCCGGAGGAATTGAGGCGCGTCTGGATTTCTTAGCTAAAATGTATGCGGCTAACAAGGATAAACATGCTGAGGAAGTAGAAGAAGAAGAGGAGGGGGAAGGGGAAGAGGAAGGGGAAGAGGAAGAAGAAGAGGGTGATGAAACAGGTCAAAAGTAGGTAAGAGCGAAGGAGGTATATTATGTCTGACCCAAAAGAGCAAGATTTTGCGGCAAATGAAGAAGAGGCGGGACAGCCACCCCAGAAGGGCGCCAGGAAAGCCAGGCAGAGTGCCCCTCCCCCAGTAGTCCTTCCCCTTGATGAAATTCAACAGCGCGCCACGATGGCTTACACCGCCTACCTGGAGGCTCAACGCCAGGTAGATGACGCTTATAAAGACCAGGAACAGCAAACGGGAAAAGCCTACCAGCAGGTCAAGGAGCAGGTGAGGAAGGCCTATGGGGAGAGCATCGCCCAGGCATTGAGAATCAGGGAGGAAGCTGAGGAGCGAGCGAGGAAGGCCTATGGGGAGAGCATCGCCCAGGCATTGAGAATCAGGGAAGAAGCTGAGGAGCGAGCGAGGAAGGTCCATGAGGAAAGCGCCATGCAGGCGCTAAGAAACCTTGAGGAAGCGGAACAGAAAGCCTGGGAAGCCCACAATGAGGCTATGGGACAGACCTGGCTGATATTTACCAAGAGCCGACGATAAAGAAGGAATTAAGCGGGGCTGATTACAGTAACACCGGAATATCGCCGAACATTTCCTCAAGTTCTCTACCGGCGTATTGGACTCCCCGTCGCGCTTTCATAGTAGAAATCAGCTCCAGCGCCTTGCTGAAGTAGGCGGTAACTTTGCGCAGAGCCAGAATTTCAGAGAGAATTACGGTAACCTCCAGCGAACCTTTTGGTCTGGGGTAGTCACCACTCCGTATCAAGGCATCCGGGGCTACTGCTCTCAGGTTCTCTCCAAGCTCCTTGATTATCTCCATATTCATTTCCTGGGGTGGTGCCGAGAGGAGATAGAGAGCCCTCCTTGCCTCTTTAGTATTACAGGCCAATGACAGCTCGCTCAGGGCTTTGTCCATAGCGTGAGCCCCTTTATTGGTCTCCGCCTCCTTATTCCGGAAATGGCGTGTCTTTTCAAAGGGGAACTTCTTTCTGGAGAGCAACGATTTACCCTCGCCGATTACTGTCCAGCCTACCGCAGTCTGTATTATATCTCCGGCGTCGAGCACCTTTGCCCCGACATATTTCGGTCTTATCTCTTCACCAGCGCAGAGTAAATTGTAAAATGGCTCAACTATCCGGGCATTAATCCGGGCGAGGTTCTCCGAGATGGAGGCGCTTTTCTCAATATACCTCTGGTTATCGACGAGGAATATGGCATCAGCCACCAGATAAGCTGATTTAAGGCATACGGCGGTGTTATATATGGTTCTTGTTTCCGTCGTTTCCTCCTGCTGAAAAGGTAGAACGAGGAGATTGTAAAGCGGTTTACCAGCATATCGCTCTCTCAAGTGTTGGGTTAATACCCCTATTGCTCCGGAGCCTGTGCCCCCGGAAGCGCCGGCAATCAGCAAAAAGGCGTCGGTCTCGGGGAACCGTTGCGCCGTTCTTATCGCGTCTACAATCTTATCGCTATCTTCGTGCGCTATCTCAGCGCCAAGCTCGCTTATCTTGCCTACTCCGTGTCCACTTGCCTTTCGTCCCCCAACGATAATTCTATGCTTATAATCCGCCGGGACATGGATTAGTCCGCTTAAATCGGCAACATCGGTGTTAATGGCAAAGGCATCGACGATTATGTCAATTCCCCGTAGCGCCTGCGCCCTCTTGTTCAGCCGCGCAAACTTATCCGCAATCCTACCGCCACACTGCCCCAGACCTAGAACTAGCAGTTTCATTTATTATTATTGTAGCTAATCTCGTAGACCGCTGTCAATATTTACCCTGTCAGGGGTTAACGCTTGGTGTATTGCGGCGCCTTACGGGCTCGTTTAAGACCATACTTCTTGCGCTCTTTAATCCTGGCATCGCGGGTAAGCAGGCATCCCTGCCGCAGCAGAGGCTTGAACGACTCATTCTCCTTAACTAAAGCCCGGGCAATGCCATGACGAATAGCTTCAGCCTGACCGCTCAGTCCACCGCCGGTCACCTTCACCGTGGCGTCATACTTACCGCTGGTCCCGGTAACCTGGTAAGGGCTCTCGATGTAACGACGGTGGAGCAGGCGGGGGAAAAACTCCTGGTAAGGCTTACCGTTGACGAGCACTTTTCCCTCACCGGGAAAAAGTCTGACCTGCGCTATGGCACACTTGCGCTTTCCCGTGCCCCAGACATAAGTTTGCTTAGTCATTAGCTTGCTTCTCCTTTGCCTCAGTCTGGATATGGTGAGGATGGTCGCTCTCGGGATAGACCCTGAGCTTCTTAAACATTGCTCTGCCCAGGCGGTTCTTGGGCAGCATTCCCCTGACGGCTATCTCAACCACGCGGGTGGGACTGGCGGCGAACAGCTTCTCAAAGGTCTGGCTGCGCAGACCCCCGGGGTACCCCGAATGACGATAGTAAATCTTCTGTTTAGCTTTTTTACCGGAAATTCTCACCTTAGCAGCGTTAATTACTATAACATAGTCGCCGGTGTCAAGATGGGGGGTATAACCTGGTTTATGCTTGCCCATCAGCAGCCGGGCTACCCGGGATGCCAGCCGGCCCAGAACCTGCCCGTTGGCATCGACTACATGCCACTCCCGGGTAATATCCCTGGCGCTGGGGCTGTAAGTCCTCATTGCTGAACTCCTAAAGGCTTAGCATAATTGACCCTGTTCAGGCACAGTCCCCAGGCGGGAGCCCTCGGCCCAGCCAGTCCGGGAATTTTCGCCTCCATAACCTCCTGAAAATACTCCAGCCCCACTTTTTTTAGTCCCAGCCGGATTAATAGTCCCACGGTATTACGCACCTGGTGCGGCAGGAAGGAATCGGCAGTCATCCGGAAGGTAACCACAGCCTCTTTTCGGATAACCTCAGCTTCATAAACAGTGCGCAGGGCACTCCTGGAATTCCCCAGGAAGGCGGCAAAGGAGGTGAAATCATGCTGGCCAAGAATAAGCTGGCAGGCATCGTTCATCAGCTTTACCTCCAGCGCTTGAGGGATATGTAACGCAAATCCTTCCCTGAGTGGAGAGCGAGGAATGCTATTCAAGATGTAGTAGCAGTATTCCCGGCTCAAAGCGTCTCTCCGGACATTAAAATCAGCGTCAGCCCGGTAAGCTGCCTTCACAGCGATATCCCCGGGGAGATGATAATTTAGTGCCTTCATCGTCGTCATCGGAGATAAGTCGCACTCGGCAAAGAAGCTCACCACCTGCCCTCTGGCGTGCACGCCGCTATCGGTCCTGCTTGCTGCCATAACCCGACTGCTCTTGGGGCAAAACTTCCTGATGGCTTTTTCCAGCTCATCTTGAATGGTAGGCAGTCCGAGCTGCCATTGAAAACCGTGATACTTCGTTCCTTCATATTCTATAACTAAAACATACTTGACTGGAGTCACTACTTAATCAGTTGGAGCTGCACTAAAGGGGCATTATCGCCAGGGCGCGGTCCCAGCTTGATTATCCGGATGTAGCCCCCAGAGCGCTCGGCATACATCGGGGCAATCTCGGCAAAGAGCTTTTCCACCACCTTTTTGTCGGTGGCAAAAGCCAGGGCACGGCGTCTTGAAGCAAGGCTACCCTCTTTCCCCAGGGTAATCATTTTCTCAGCGAGACTGCGAACCTCTCTGGCTTTAGCCTCGGTAGTGGTAATTTTCCCGTAAGCTAAGAGGTCTGATACCTGGTTCCGGTATAACGCCCAGCGGTGACCTGTCGGTCGGCTTAACCCCCGCCCGGCTACTTTATGCCTCATCCTCTTTTCCCCTTTTTCGCTTTCGGGACTTCTCGACTGCCGGGAAGCCGAGGTTTTCCAACAGTTCAGCTACCTCTCTTTGAGATTTCGCTCCCAGTCCCGGCAGCGATGGCAGCCCTTCCTTGGTCTTCTCGATAAGCTGCGATAAGACAAAGATTCCCCCTTTAGCCAGGCTGTTGCAGCTACGGGCGGACAGCCCTAATTTCTCAATAGGAGTATCAAATTGAATACCCTCGGGGAGCACGCTTTTGACCTCCTCAGCTTCCTTTTCCGCCTCCAGTGGAATAAGCTCATGGAAGGGAGAAAACTGCTTGACCAGGATGGCGGTAGCCAGGCTAACAGCCTTGCTGGGAGAAATGGTGTTATCGGTCCAGACCTCCAGGGTGAGCCTCTCCGGGCTCCTCTCCCTTCCCGGGTAGACGGGCTCGTCGGAAAAGTTGACCTTGTGCACCGGCGTGAATATAGAATCTATTGATATTGCTCCCAGGGGGAGGTCGTTGGCGGGTCTTGCCGGTAAGTATCCCCGGCCTAAATCCACATTAAGCTCGACGTGGAGCTTAGCTTCAGAGGAGTCCAGGGTAGCCAGGTGGAGTTCAGGATTGGCAATCTCAAAATCTGCCGACGGCGCAATGTCGGCGGCACGAACTTCGCCCTCCCCGGCGGCGTCGAGAGTCAGCCTGCCTGGCTGCTGGGTAAGGGGGCGGAACCTTATCTGTTTAACATTCAACAAAAAGTCAATGACATCCTCTTTAACATGAGGAAGAGGGGAGAATTCATGTTGAATACCATCAATTCTAACCCAGGTCACCGCAGCGCCAGGCAGGGAGCTGAGCAGCACACGGCGAAGAGCATTGCCCAGGGTGATGCCGAACCCTGGCTCCAGCGGCTCAGCCAGAAACCTCCCGTAATTGCCTACGGTCTCAATGCACTTGACGCTGGGAACGGGTAATTTAACCGAGTCATCTGGAGTAGTATTCAACGACAACTTTTCCATCGAATTTAGCATCAAGGGTCTCCTTATCGGGCAGGGCTAAGACCTCGCCTATCATCTTTTCTTTATCCAGGCTCAGCCAGGGGGGGATAATCCTGGTCTCAATTTCCCCTGCTATCCTCTTATAGTACTCGGTTTTGGTGCTGCCTTTGCGCCATTTAAGGCTATCTCCCTGGCGAACCAGGTAGGAAGGTATATTTACTTTATGGTCGTTAACGAGTATGTGACCATGTCGGACCACCTGCCTTGCCTGGCTGCGGGAGCTGCCAAATCCCAGGCGATAGACCACATTGTCCAGCCGTCTCTCCAGCAATACCAGCATGGTCTCACCGGTAGCGCCCTTCGTCTTCTGTGCTCGGGCAAAGAAGCGGCGAAACTGCCGCTCCAGCATCCCGTAGCTGAAGCGAATTTTCTGCTTTTCACGCAACTGAAGCCCTCGTTCTGAGACTCTCCGGGGGCGTCCCCCAACAGCGTGTTCCCCCGGAGGCTTGTTTTTCCGTTCCAGAGGACACTTGGGGGTGGCGCATTTCTCCCCCTTAAGCATCAGCTTCTCACCGAGATAGCGGCACATACGACAGGAAGGTCCGGTATAGCGCGCCATATTATACCCTTCTCTTCTTAGGCGGACGACACCCGTTGTGAGGAATGGGGGTTACATCCCTAATGCTGGTAACGATGAGCCCTGAAGCCTGCAATGTGCGAATAGCCGCCTCCCGTCCACTGCCGGGTCCTTTGATGTAGACTTCGACTTGCCGCAGACCATCGCTTATTGCCTGCCGTGCCGCCTCCCGAGCCGCTAGCTGAGCGGCGTAAGGGGTGCCCTTCCGGGAGCCCTTAAAGCCAGTGCTCCCTGAGCTCCCCCAGGAAATAACATCGCCTTTCAAATCGGTGATGGTGACCACGGTGTTATTGAAGGTGGACTGAATATAGACCCTTCCTTCGCTAACTCCGCGATGTGTCCTTTTCCTTGCTCTGCCTTTTTTCTTCTTGGGCATTTTTACTTCTTACTCAAGCCCCGTTTTTGTCCTCTGCCCGCCACTGTTTTTCGGGGACCCTTCTTGGTGCGGGCATTGGTGCGTGTTCTTTGTCCATGAGCGGGCAGGTTCATACGATGCCGGGTGCCGCGCCAGCTACCGATTTCAATTAGCTGCCTTATGTTGGACTGGATTTCTCGTCTAAGCTCACCCTCCACTTTATATTGCTTGCCGATGACATCACGAAGCTGAGCGACCTGCTCCTCGGTAAGGTCTTTAACTCTAATATTCGGCTCAACCCCGGCAACAGTCAAAATCCGCTGACTTGATGTAGGGCCGATACCATAAATATATTGCAGCCCTACTTTAATCGGTTTTCCCTTGGGAAGGTCCACTCCAGCGATGCGTGCCATTGCCTGACTTGCTAACCCTGCCTTTGCTTGTGCCGCGGATTAGGGCAAATGACCCTGATGACGCCTTTCCGGCGAACAACTTTGCACCTACTGCAGCGCGGCTTAACTGAAGCACTTACTTTCATATAGATTGATATTAAAACAAAATTACATTATAAGCAAGCATCCTGGGCTTGTCAAAAAAGTCCCCAAAAGTCCTACTCCAGCCGGTAGGTAACCCTCCCCCGGCTCAAATCGTAAGGGGAAAGCTCCACCAGCACCCTGTCTCCCGGTAATATCTTGATGTAATGCTTCCTCATTCTGCCGGAGATGTGCGCCAGCACTATGTGCCCCTTAGTCAATTCAACGCGAAACATGGTATTGGGTAGACACGCAATTACCTTGCCTTCAACCTCTATTCTTTCCTTCTTAGCCATATTTACTCAGTGAGTATTTCAGCCTCACCGTCGGTAATGGCGATGGTGTGCTCGAAATGGGCTGAAAGGCTCCCGTCAGCGGTCAGCACCGTCCACTGGTTAGGCGCCAGCCTGGTGCGCCAGTCGCCGGTATTGACCATAGGCTCAATAGCCAGGGTCATACCCCGGCGCAGCAAGGGACCTTTCCCGAAAGCAAAATTAGGGACCTGGGGCTCTTCATGCAGGTCTCGACCTATCCCGTGTCCTGAATATTCCCGGACCACGGAAAATCCCTGCGATTCAACATAGTCCTGTATTGCCACGGATATATCGCCAAGGTGAGCCCGGGGCTTAGCCCTGGCAATGCCGAGTTGTAAGCTCTTTTCAGTAGCCGCCAGGAGTTTCCCCGCCTGGCGACTTATCTTCCCCACGCCAACGGTGATGGCGGCATCGGAGTGGAAGCCGTTAAAAATAACTCCGACGTCCAGGGAAACAATGTCCCCCTCCCGCAGCACTCGCTCCCCGGGGATGCCATGGACTATCTCATCGTTCACCGAAACACACAGGTTAGCGGGAAAGCCCTGGTAGCCTTTGAAAGAGGGCTTGACTTTCCGCCTTTTTGCCTCATCAGCCATAATTTTATCCAGATAGCCGGTGTTAATTCCCGCTCGTATCTCTTTTCTCAACCTTTCCAGTATCGCCGCTAAGATTTTACCACTTTGACGCATAATGGCTATCTCCTGGGAAGACTTCACGATTATCATTCAGAATTACTTTGCCTTCCCCCGCATCGCCTTCTTCAGTTCTCCCGCCACCTCCGTTATTCCCTGGTTGCCATTAACCTCAATAAGCTTATTCTGCTTGCGGTAATAGTCTATTATGGGAACGGTCTGGGCAAAGAAAACCTTCAACCGCTCTTTGATGGTCTCTTCCTTATCATCCTCTCGCTGGTATAATTCGCCACCGCATTTATCGCATTTCCCGGCTACCCGGGGCGGGGCAGTTACCTGATGGTAGGGGGTCTGGCAGTTGCGGCAGAGCCAGCGTCCGGTAAGTCGCTTCAAAAGCTCTTTCTGGGAGACATTGATATATACCGCCTTGTCAATATGCTTGCCTTTATTGCCAAGCCCTTTGTCCAGCGCTTCAGCCTGCGACAGCGTCCGGGGAAAGCCGTCGAAAACACCGCCGGAGGCACGGTTGGGCAGCTCAATCCTTTGCAAAATCATCTTGATGATTATCTCATCGGGAACCAACTTCCCCCGGTCCATATAGGACTGGGCTGACAAGCCCAGCGCGGTTTTTTTTTCCACTGCCTCCCGGAGCAGGTTGCCTGAAGCGATATGGGGCAGACTCATCTCGTCGGCGATAATATCCGCCTGCGTCCCTTTGCCGGCTCCCGGAGCACCCAGCATAATGATATACATCTCTTACCTCAAAAAGCCCTCGTAGCGGCGCATCGTCAACTGGGCTTCCATCTGCTTCATAGTATCCAGGCACACCCCGACAACTATGAGCATAGCCATGCTAGAAACGGTTAATACCGCGATACCGGTGAGCTCCTTGGCGATGAAAGGCATGATTGCCACCAGTCCCAGGGAGAGGGCACCGCCAAAGGTGATATGACGGATAACATGGTCCAGATAATCGCCCGTCGCCTTCCCGGGGCGAATGCCGGGGACAAAGCCGCCCTGCTCCTGCAACCTCTTAGCCAGACCCATCTGTTCAAATATTACTATGGTATAGAAGAAAGTAAAGCCCATGGTAAACAAAAAGAATAGTCCCCAGTAGACCAGTCCCGTGGGGGGAGCGGCATCGGGGCTGAAAACATTCATCAGCGTGTTGGCGAAGTTGGGGTTTGTCGGGTTGGCGAAGTAGCTGGCAATCGTCGCCGGGAGCGTCACTATGGCAAGGGCGAAGATAAGGGGAATCATTCCCGCAGTGTTTACCCTGAGGGGAATGTAGGTTGAGCCCGACTGCCGATACATGCGTCCGCTGCGGAAAGAGGTGCGGGCATATTGCACCGGGATACGGCGGTGTGCCTCGATGAACGCCACGATAAATCCCAGGGTAATTAACCAGATTAGGATAAAACCGACCAGCCCTATCCGGTTTTCCGCCGCTACAATCCCCTCCCCGAGCATCGTGGGCAGCCCGGCAATTATACCGGCAAAGATTATTATTGATATACCGTTTCCAATGCCCCTCTCGGTGATTAATTCGCCCAGCCAGATGAGGAACATTGTGCCCGCAGTCATGGAGATTACCACGGTCACGACGGTCATCGGCTCAAGGAGTCCTACAATCGCAATTCGCTGGCTCTGCAGTATGACCAGCATGCCGTAGCCCTGCAGAGCTGCCAGGGGTATGGTCAGCAGGTGGGTAATCTGGTTGATTTTCCGCCGCCCGGCTTCTCCCTCCCGGGATAGAGCCTGGAGGTTGGGAATGACCGGGACCAGTAGCTGCATGATTATCGAGGAGGTGATGTAGGGGTAGACCCCCATGGTAGCAACGCTGAAATTCCTCATCGCACCGCCGCTGAAGAGGTCGAGCATGCCAAAGAGCTGGTTTTGCGCGAAAAGTTCACCCAGCGCAGCAAGGTCTACGCCGGGCAGGGGAATATGAGCTATAAACCGGAAGACCACCAGAATGCCGAAGGTAAAAAGAATCTTTCGCCTCAGGTCAGGCAGCATAAATATGTCCCTCATCGCCTGGATGAGGCGGGGTTGACTTTCCTTGCGCTGCATTTAAATCCTTTTTATCTCTCCGCCGGCAGCCGTTATCTTCTTTTGTGCTGCGGCGGAAAACTCCTCAGCCCGGATAGATAGCGGGTGCTGAAGAGCGCCACCGCCCAGAATCTTAACCGGACGCTTCAGCGACTTAATTAACCCCGCCTGGAATAGTTCCTGCGGAGTCAGCTCAGCGCCAGGAGGAAATATATTGAGCCTGGCTACGTTTACAATGCTGTATTCCTTCTTGAGGATGTTGGTGAAGCCCCTTTTGCGGGGTAATCGTTTTACGAGAGGTAGCTGACCACCTTCAAAGCCGGCATGCGTCTTGCCGCCAGAGCGCGCCTTTTGCCCCTTGATGCCCCGCCCGGAATAAGCGCCATGCCCACTGCTGGTCCCCCGACCAACACGCTTCCTCCTGTGCCGGGCGCCCCGGGGTGGTCTTATTTCACTCTGCTTCATTTTTCTTTTCTTTGCTCTTTGCCGGTTTCCTTGCCCTTGGCGGGCTTCTCCGCCTTTGCGGGCTCTTCCACCTCTGCGGGTTTTTCAGTCTCTGCGGGCGCTTCGGCCTCCGGGGGCTTCTCCACTTTTACCGGTTCGCCGGGCTTCCTCAAGTTTACCAGGGCAAGCATTGTCGCCTTGGCAACATTGACCTGGTTAGAACTCCCCAGGGACTTGCTGAGAATATCTGTTATTCCGGCCAGTTCCAGCACCGCCCGGGAGGTGTTGTTGGCAATCAAGCCAGTCCCGGGTAATGCCGGCTTGAGCAGAATCAGTGAGGCTTCAAACTTGGCTAAAACTTCGTGGGGAATGGTGCCTTTCACAATAGGGACTTCAATTAATTCTTTTTGCGCTGCAGCGCTGGCTTTTCGAATTGCCTCGGGGACGCCAGTCGCTTTGTTCAGACCGATTCCGACATGTCCCGCGCCATCGCCGACCACCATCAAAGCCCGGAAATGAAGACGCCGCCCACCTTTAACCACCTTGGTCACGCGGTCGATAGAGAGCAACTTTTCCTTAAATTCCAGCCCTGAAGGGTCAATTTTTTGCTTTTTGCCCCTTATTTTGGTAACTGCTTTCATGCCGACACCTCAAAACTCCAGCCCGCCTTTCCTGGCAGTCTCGGCTAGAGCTTTAACCCGACCATGATACCGGTAGCCGCCCCGGTCAAAAACCACCCGCTTAATGCCTTTTTCCACCGCCCGCCGGGCAATCAACGAGCCGGCAAGCTCAGCCTTCTTTGTCTTTGATGTCCGGTTGGACTCGCTCTTCAGGGCAGCCTCAAGGGTGCTCACGGAGACCAGCGTTCTCCCCTCTGAATCATCAATGAGCTGGGCATATATATGATTTAAGCTCCGGAAAACGCATAACCTCGGGCGGGAAGCCATGCCCACTACCTTCTTCCTTACCCGCTTATGTCGCTCTCGGCGAACTACCTTGGAAACTTTGCCTGCCATTGTCTCTGCTACTCTCCGGTTGTTGCCTTACCAGCCTTGCCGGGCTTAAGGCGGATTTGCTCCCCGGCATACTTAATCCCCTTTCCCTTATAAGAATCGGGAGGGTGTATGGCTCGAATTTGAGCCGCTACCTCCCCGACAATTTCTTTATTGACGCCGCTGATACGAAGGCGGTTTGCT
>CAYHBC010000003.1:3581-33665 GCA_964354775.1 uncultured Dehalococcoidales bacterium | reverse complement strand
AGTCGGTCCTGAAGCCGAAGAAGATGACCAGGTCGTGGTTTCCTTCCTTTTTAACCCCCTGCCAAAGGGGGTCCTTGAGAGCATTTATTATCTCCACGGCATCATAGACAATATCGGGCTTCACCCCCAGCTCGGTCATTTTCCCTTTAACCGTTTCCGTGGCACACACCGGGATAGTGGCAAGCCGGGCAATCTCCAGGGCATACTCAATAAGCAGCTTGCCGCCAAGCGACCACTTTGTGAGCAACGGACCAAGCACGAGGAGAGGTCTTTTCGCCTTTTGAATCAAGCTGGCATACTCCGAAGCGTCCTCAATCTGCCGGGCGGCCTTTATCCCGGTTAAAACATTAACTCGATGAAGCGGTATTGTTGCCATTTCTTTCCCTCCTTTAGTGAATTACGGCATCCAGGGGGACCTTGGTGGGATAAGTCCCGATTAAGGTAGGAAGTCCCACGGGCTCTTTGGGCTGCCAGCCAATTTCCTGGAGGTAGACTCTGACCTCCTTCTTATAAACCAGAGGTATATCGGGGTCTCTGCGGATAAAGAGATGAAGGTCTTCAGGAAGCCCGCCTCCCATATACTTCTTATACAGGGAGATATAGTGGTTCAGCTTCAGCGACCTTCCCTGAGGGGTATCGTTTTTCCTGATGCACAGCTTGGGAATCATCACCATGGCTTTTTCCTTGGTCTCGCACACATAAGCCAGGTGCTCCGGGGAAGGCTCGCCGGTATCCACGATTTCCCTCTTCCGGGCATCCATAACCCTCCAGTCATCCTCTCCCTTCCGGGAAAGATAAAGCCTTCTATACTTGGCGGAATGAGGACCCAGCACTACCGGAATGCCCAGCCGGTTACACCCGGTGCCGATGGAAGCCGCCTTCTGGGACATAGCCCCCCAGGCTACACCAACGGCGCCGACGCGGTTAAGAACATAATCAGCCATGACCTCGTAGTTAGCCCGCAGCGGCAGAGCGGCAAAGATATTGGCTATCTTGATTGCCGCTCCCGTGATATGGGCATTTGCCACGCAGGAGCCGACATTCACCACACAGCCGGCATCAAAAGCAGGGGAATATTTCTCATAAATGTTCTTGCCCTCGGCATCCTTTTTCATCCCGGCGACCATGGCGGCACAGCCGCTGAGGACCACGATATACTTCCGGCGGGCGAACTCGTCCACCATATCAGCAATGTCATCTATGTCGGGGTAGTTGGAGCAGCCGACCAGGGCGACAACTCCGGGGATTGTGCCCAGGGTGATGGGCGCCCCGACATTCCTTATCTCGGTATCCATAATAGGACCGCGTCCCGCCCTTGCCTTCCAGCTTTCTTTGCTCGCCGCCACCTGCATTATCTTGAAGATGGGAACCTTGTTGGGGCATTCCTGCTCGCATTTCCCACAGCCAATACATAGATTGAACTGCTTCCTTATCAGGTCAAAGTTACCCTTGGCGACTTCGGTTATGCCATCACCTATAGAGAAAAGGTTGGGGCACACCTTCTCACACATCCCGCAATTGGTGCACTCCTTAGCCAGCTCTACAGCCTCCTCGTCCTTCAGCCACTCCTTCTTTCGCCGCGGAGCAATTTTCATGGCGACCTTGACTGCGACCTCAGCCGCTTTTCGGGTATCCAGGATGGCGAAATGCTTCTCGTCCTCCACCATCTGCTTTATTATCTCGTCGGGAGCCCAGTCGGTGGCATCCTCAAGCCCGTACATCGCCTTGTCCAGGGTGGCAACAACCCTGGCGCCGACCTTGCTTGCCTCTATGGGCATGTCAGTCCTGATGCACTGCTCGTCGGTGACGATGACGTCGGCAAGACCCGTCCTCACGAAGAAAAGCTGCCGGGAGAGAGGACCGATAATCTTTGCCCTGTCGGAATACCGAACCGTTTCATTGGCGGTGCAGCAGATACCACCTACCTCGACCTTGTCATAGAGGTCATTTTCCTGGAGGTAGTCAATAATTGCCGTGGAGGTAGCGGGATTGTGTCCCACCAGGAGGATGAGCGGCTTGGACTTATCCACCGAAGCCCAACCCATATCCACCAGGGGGGTTTCCGCCACCGAGGTGGGATAGTTAAATCCCACAATCTGGGCGATGTCGGCTACCTCCATCCCCACATGGTCAAGCATGCCAGCATGGAGAGCTTTAGACTCGTAATCCAGGTTGCTCCCCTCCTGCCCGGTGGCAGTGGAATCAAGAAGATGGGTGATTTCCTTATACACATACTCAATAACCGTCTTGAGGTCGCCCAGCGTCTCGGGCTTTATGCCCGTAACCGTGCGGATGTTGGGCGCTTCAAGCTCAATAGACATGCCCAAATCTATCTTTTTATCGGCGCCACATTTCTCAATCAAATACTCCAGTATATGCCCGGCATGAGCGGCGTGAGCGGAACAGCCCATAAGACAGGCAAGGAGCACCATCCTCGCCTGCTGGGTGGCGATATCAATGCCGCAGGCTCCCCGCCGGTTCTCGGTGAGGTCGCACTTGCCATAGGTGCAGAGACAACACAGGTCGCAGAAAGGGGCATACCAGGGGGCATAAGTCTTGAGAAGCCTCATATCCCAGTTCCTCAGGTCGGGAATTTCCGGCATCGGAGTAGGACCTACCGGCTCCCAGGGGATTTCGGCTTTTATCAGCTCCCGGATTTCCTTTTCTTTCTCTGTTAGCTTTTTTACTATTTCTGCCACTGTTTCACCTCGCTTTCATACATTCCTTTCACCAGTTTTATCGACTCAGGATGCCGGTGGGTAAGAATATCCGCCCCGGCGGTCAGAAGGGAGAGCGAAGTCATCGCCTCCCAGAGTATGCCCTGCTCCTTGTTTTCCCGCGCCTGCTTTGACCTCCAGACCTCGCTAGCGAGGTCGGCAATGAGCGGCATCTGGGTCATCTTATCCTTAATAATTTCTCCAAGCTGCTTCAGCCTCTCCATCAGGCTGTAGGTATACTCTATGCCGTAACCCAGAGCGGGACTTAAGGGGTCAATAACGATTCTTTCCAGGGGGAAGAAGTGACCCAGCTTCACATTGAGCTCCTTGAGCAGATTGATGTCCATAGGAGTCTGGGCGCTGGCGAAGAGCCCGTGGTCAAGAATCGCCTTACCCACCACCTCGTAGTTTTCCTTCTGCACCGGTCCGATGAGATAATTCATACCCTCAACTGCCTGGCAAACCGCAGGGAGAACCCGGGCATCCTTCTCGGGGTCTCCCGAGCCATAAATAATCAAGGGAAGGCTCGTTGCCGCAGCTACCTTTTTCGCCACCTCGGCGGCCTTTTCAGGGGGTGAGTCCCTGTCCGCAGGGTCAGTGCTCAGGAGATAAAGCTGGAGCGCATCTACATAATCAAATTTCTCCACTTTCCTGGCCCACGCCACAGGGTCATGCACCACATCCTTGAAAGGCTCGTAGAGAAAAGCAGGTAACTCCGCAGGCGGCTCCCGGTCGAGAATCTGGAGAGCGAATACCGGTGGATTGGGCCATGAGCCTTCATCAAAAAAATGGAAGGGGAGGATGTTTTCCCCGCCAACGGTCACCGTTTTCCCCCCGGGTCGGCCCAGGGTTATAGTGTTCACCACGCCGGTATTAGCTTCAACTGGCGCTTTATATTCCATTCTTTACCTCCCTATTCAAGCCAGGCATCGGAGTAGAGGACTGCACCGGTAAGCACCTGAGCCGTCTTCACGTAGTCAATTTCCTTTTGCGAGAGAGAGGAAAGGTCTATCTCCTCGCCATCCATAACCCGGTGGATAAGATTGACGATGTCGGGCATCTTGCCTTTAGCCAGGCTTACAAGCTCCTTGTCCAGAGGGTCAGCGATTGCCGAATAAAGTCCCGACCTCTTTAGCATCACCAGGTAAGTGCGGTTGAGGATTGGTCGGAGCTCGGCGGGCACCCCGTTAGATATATTGGAAAGTCCCACCGTTGATTTAACCCCGGGGAGGACCTCGGGGATGATTTTGAGGAATTCCAGAGAGACTTGAGCAAAGCGCTGTCCCTCGCCAGCAGTGCTCACCGGCATAATTATGGGGTCAACCCAGATGTCCTCATTGGGAATTCCAAGCTGGTTAGCGTAGTCCACGGTGTCCATGATGCTCTCCGTCTTCATTTCCACATCGGGAGGCATGCCGCTGTCATTGATAACCGAGACCACCACAGAGCAATTATATTTTTGAGCCAGGGGAAGCATACGCTCCCTGGAGTCTTTCTTCCCTGAAGCGGAGTTGATTAAAGGTCTTTTCTGGCACAGGGGGAGACCGGCTTCCGTAGCGACAGGGTTGAGGGTATCAAGGGACAAAGGCAGGTCGGCAACGCCCTGAACCGTATTTATCACCCACTGTATGGTCTCCTGGGGATTTTTGGTCAAGGGACCAAGGTTCAGGTCCAGATAATCGGCTCCGGCATCAGCCTGACTTTTAGCCAGGTCCTGAATCACCCTGGGGTCACGCTCTTTTACCGCCCGATTTACCGCCCCGGCAATGACATGGATATTCTCGCCGATGATAATCATACTTTCCTCCCGGTCTTCTTAGGAGACTGCCTTTTTAACAAGTCCTTTTTAAAGGTAAAAGCACCCACGGGGCAGATTTTAACACACTCGCCACAGTTTTGGCAAGCAGATTCGGCAAAAGGAATATCTCCAAAGGTGGTGACCATCCGCCTGAAGCCGCGATAGGCAAAACCGATAACTCCCAGACCGAGCTTCTCCCGGCATACCCAGACACACTTGCCACAAAGCACACACCTGTTGGGGTCATAAATGAACTCGGGGCTGCTGGAGTCCACCGGCAGGTCACGCAGAATCTTTTTGAAACGCCTGGTGGTGAACTTTACCCCGAGATAGCGGGCGATTTTCTGCATCTCGCAGCGACCGCTCTTGGGGCAGTGGGCACAATCCAGGGGTAGATTGGACAGGAGCAGCTCAAAAGAAGTGCGGACGAGGTCCAGGGCTTTCGGCGCTGTGGTATCAACCACCATTCCCTCTTTCACCGGCACGGTGCAGGCGGTAACCGGCTCAGCCCGGCCCTTTATCTTTACAAAGCAAAGCCGACAGGAGGCAAAAGGCTCACTCCTTTCCCGGATGGCACAAAGATTGGGAATGTAAATACCATTATCCAAAGCCACCCAGAGAAGACTCTCACCCTCAATGGCTCTCATTTCTTTGCCATTAATGGTTAAAAAGACGCTCCTTTTTTTTACCACATCCTCACCTTCGTCCCATCAACCAAGAGACTTCTCCCCGTCAGCCAACGGGGAGAGGAAGCTATCGCCTTGAGGCTACCCTCTCAGCCCTTTTAGAAGAGCCCCTGCACTTTACCGGTCTTGGTATCAATGTCCACCCTTCTAAAGGCAGGGTCGGAGCTGGTCCCGGGCATTAAGCTGATTGTCCCGGCACAGGGGCAGAGGAATTTCGCTCCGGAATAAATCAACACATCGCGGATAGGGAGCGTCCATCCCTTAGGGACGCCCTTGATTGTCGGGTCGTGGGTCAGGCTCAGGTGAGTCTTCACCATCATGGTGGTGTAATCATTATATTTGGGGTCATTCTCCAGCATTTTAGCCTTGGCTTCGGCATCAGGGTTCCAGGAGACGGCGGAGGCTCCGTAAACCGTCTTGGCAATCTTGTCCACCCGCTCCCGCAGCTTCATCTCCAGGGGGTAGAGGAATTTGAACTCGTTCTTTTCCTCACAAGCTTCCATTACCGCATCGGCGAGCTCCAGGGCACCGTCGCCGCCCTTAGCCCAGTGAGCCGAAACGGCACAGCGTGCCCCCGCCTTCTCCGCCGCCTTTTTCACCATGGCAATTTCTTCCTTGGTGTCGGTATGGAAGGAGTTGATACATACTACGGGATTTATCCCCGCTGTCCTGATGGTATTGATGTGGTGCAGCATATTAGGGAGACCTTTCTCCAACAGCCCCAGGTCCGCCTTGGTATAGGAATCAGGCAGGGGGAGACCAGCCACAACCTTAGGACCGCCGCCATGCATCTTCAGCGCCCTGATGGTCGTGGTGAGCACCGATACATGAGGCTTGAGACCGCTGAGGCGGCATTTCACATTCCAGAATTTCTCGAAGCCGATGTCGGCGGCAAAACCGCTCTCGGTAACATGGTAGTCAAACATCTTCAGACCAAGGCGGTCAGCGATGATGGAGGACTGTCCCACAGCGATGTTAGCAAAGGGTCCGGCATGCACCATACAAGGCTGGTATTCTACGGTGCACATCAGCGTGGGGTTGATGGTGTTGCGCATCCAGGCGGCCATCGCGCCTCCCACCTCCAGGTCGCCAGTGGTGATGACATTGCCCTTTTTATCAAAAGCCAGGGTAATTTCATCCATCCTCTGGCGCAGGTCAGCGAGGTCCCTGACGATGGAGAGCATAGCCATAAGCTCGGAGCTCACGGCGATGCCGAACCTGGACTGCATCGCATATCCGTCCATGGAGCCGCCGAGACCGATGACGATGTTTCTGAGGCTCTGAGCACAGAAATCCATAACCCAGCCCATCTCCACCCTGCTGGGGTCAATATTGAGGCGGCGCATGCCGGTGCGCTTGGCAAGCTCGGCGTCATCGTAATTGCGCTCGTGCTGCATTCTGGCGGTGAGCGCCACCATAGCCAGGTTATGAGCGTTCATTATGTCGTTGATGTCGCCGGTAAGACCCATGGAGAATTCAGTCATGGGAATAAGCAAAGCATTGCCGCCGCCGGCAGCGGTTCCCTTGATATTCATGGTGGGACCACCCGAGGGCTGACGGATACAGCCGCCCACATTCTTACCCCTCTTGCCCAGTCCCTCTAAAATACCCATCGTGGTCGTTGTTTTTCCCTCACCCAGCGGCGTAGGAGTAATGGCGGTTACCTCAACATACTTACCGTCAGGTCGGTTCTTGAGACGCTGGATAATCTTCAGGAAATCAAGCCGGCATAGTTTCCCGAAAGGGATGATTTCATCCTTTTTCAAGTTCAGCCTTTCCCGCCACTCGTCGGGGGTCGGCATGTTCTCTTCAGCCGCTTCGGCAATCTGCCAGTCCTTCATTTTTGTTGCGTCGTAAGGCATAGTAACCTCCTTCGTAATTTATTTTTATTATTTACTCATACGCTCGGCTCGGCGCTCAGCCGCTACTACGGTGTTGACCATAAGCATGGTGACCGTCATTGGACCAACACCTCCGGGCACCGGGGTAATAGCGCTGGCTTTCTCTTTAACCGTCTCGAACTCTACATCCCCTCTAATGTCGCGGACCTGCTTGGTGGGGTCTGCCTTGCTGGGCTTCCATCCCACCTGGTTTACACCTACATCAATAACAACTGCCCCCTTCCTTACCATGTCCGCTTTAATAACTTCGGCAGAGCCCATGGCGGCAATCAGGATATCTGCCTGTCGGGTGATTTTGGCAAAGTTTTTGGTCCCGGTATGGACGACGGTCACAGTGGCATTGGCACGCTTGGTTTTCTGAACCAGCATAGCCATGAGCGGCTTGCCGACTATATTACTCCGACCACATATGACCACATGTTTGCCTTCAGGGGAGTTGCCGCTGCGAATCAATAACTCCACTACGCCATGGGGTGTGCAGGGCATAAAATAGGGATTTCCGATGAGCATCTTGCCCACGTTGACGGGATGGAAGCCATCCACATCTTTAGCCGGGTCGATGGAATTTAGCACTTTGTCCGCATTGATGTGCTTGGGCAAGGGCAGTTGAACCAGTATGCCATCAACCTTCTCTGCTTGGTTCATTTCCTCCACTCTGGAGAGGAGTTCCGCTTCTGAGGCACTCTCAGGCAGGACGATAGTTTCGGTCCACACGCCTAACTCATCCGCCGCCTTTCCCTTGGCTGAGACGTAGGAAGCAGACGCAGGGTCTTCTCCCACTCGAATCATGACCAGACCGGGCGTTACCTTCTTTTCCGTAAGCCGGGCAATCCTGCCCTTCAGCTCTTCCCGGATTTCTTCAGCTACTTGCTTTCCATCAATTATCTTTGCAGTCATTTTGCTCCTCCTTGAACGGGTCAGCCGCCGGGGCGGGAATTCCCTGTTTCCACGGTAGCTGCCGCAGTGATATCAGGGTTAGCCTCCACGCACAGGGGGAAATAACCAGACCGGACAAAAATTTCAGAAAAGAAAGATGCTACCAGAGCGTTCCCGGAATGTCCTTTTTTGCTGGCAGCAATCGTCATTATCAAAATCCAAGCTGGGTATTCTACTTCATTCCGAGGAGGATGTCAATAGAGAGGGGAGAAGGGTTTATTGAGCCTGGGATGCTACTGTATTTTCTCCGCCACCTTGCGGAAGTGAAATCCATAGACGCTAAGAGTTACGAATAGAGGGAAGAGGCGGGGTTTTTTGAACAGGATGGAATTAAAAAGCTTCCAGTAATGCCGCCTTCCCTTTTCCTTGACGCCGAGGACCCACATAGAATTAATAAACGCTTTAACCTCGTAAAAACGGAGCTTGCCCCTCCCCATCTTTGGAGGTCCGTGCGGCTTATACTCTTCCAGAAATACCCTGAGCCGCTCGTAATAGGGCTTGGAGGAATAAATCGTCTTCACCACATCCTTATAGCCGTTGATGAGCGTCTCCCGGTTCATCCGGGGAATGAAGTTGATTGTGCCATCAGTATTGTCCCCCGAGGTGTCGGCGGGCAATAAACGGTTTTCCTTCTTCAGCCGGTGGTAGAGCCTTGTGCCCGGAGGAGCGTTCAGCAAGCCAACCATGGCGGTAACAATTCCGCTCTTCTGGATGAAATTGATTTGACTTTTAAAAATTGAAATCGGGTCGCTGTCAAAGCCGATAATAAACCCTCCCTGCACCTGGAGCCCGTGGTTTTGAATCTTCTTAACCGAGGCTACCAGGTCACGGTTGGTATTGTTAAACTTGTTACACTCAATCAGGCTCTCCTCATTGGGGGTCTCAATGCCCACAAATACGGTGTCAAACCCCGCTTCGGTCATCAGGTGCATCAACTGCTCATCATCGGCAAGGTTTATCGACGCCTCGGTGAAGAACCTGAAGGGATATTTTCTCTGCTGAGACCATTCAATTATCGCCGGCAGCGTTTCTTCCTTCAACTTCCTTTTATTCCCGATGAAATTATCATCAACGATAAATACGCCGCTCCGCCACCCCCGGCGATACAACGCCTCAAACTCAGCGATTAGCTGGTGTTTGTCCTTTGTCCGCGGCTTGTGCCCATCGAGGATGATGATGTCGCAGAACTCACAATTGAAGGGACAGCCCCGAGAATACTGGATATTCATTGAGGCATATTTTCTTATGTCAATGAGCTCCCATAGAGGGGCGGGGGTTCTGGTTACATCGGGGTGCTCCTCAGCCCGGTAAATATGCCGGGCACATCCCTTCTGCAAGGCCTCCAGGAAACGGGGCAGCACGTCTTCAGCCTCACCAAGTATGAGATGGTCTACTTCACCAAGGTCAAACTGGTCATGCCCGGTGGTAAAGAGAGGACCGCCGGCAACCGTCTTAGTATGGAACTCCCGGCACCGGGCAATAATTTCCCGCACCGAGCTTTGCTGGACAATCATGGCGCTGATAAATACATAATCAGCCCACTTAATGTCCTCGTCGCTCAGGTTGGTGATGTTCAAGTCCACGAGCTTTTTGTGCCACTGGGGAGGAAGCATAGCGGCTACAGTGAGAAGTCCCAGAGGGGGGAAAGCCGCTTTTTTGGAAATGAACTTTAAGGCGTACTTAAAACTCCAGAAGGCATCGGGGTAACGAGGATAAACAAAAAGTATATTCACCCTATACTTCCCTTAATTCAAAGTCAGCCCTGTCGTAATCAACACTACCAAATGAGGCTATCGTTGTCAATACGCTACCGGGCTCCCTCCTTGAGCCGCCGCCGGTCAATCTTTCCCGAGCTGGTCCGGGGTATGCTGTCCACGAACTCAAATTTCCGGGGCAGCTTGAAGTCGGCTAAGTTCTGGCGGCAGAAGCGGGTTACTTCCGCGGCGGTAAGGCTCTGCCCCTCCCGGGTCACCACGAAAGCGGTGGGGACCTGTCCCCCCTGCCCATCATTGACCCCGACATAAGCCACCTCAGCTATGGCGGGATGCCTTAACAGCAAGTCCTCGACCTCCCAGGGGGAGATTTTAAGTCCCGCCGGGGTCACTATTATGAAGGACTTCTTTTCCACATATTCAAGATAGCCGTCCTGGCCCATCCGGACGAGGTCCCCGGTATAAAACCAGCCGTCCTTAAAAACCTGGGCGGTAAGGTCAGGCGCCTTGTAGTATCCCTTCATCGCCCAGGGGACACGGAAAACAGCCTCTCCGGCTTCGCCGGGAGAAACCTCCCTGCCGCTATCATCCAGCACCCTGAGGGCACAAATCGGTTTGCCCACCGTCCCCAGCTTATGGTTATCCAGAGTGCTTATAGAAACAACGAAAAGCTCCGAAAGACCATATGTTTCACAAAGCGTTAAATTGAATTTGTCCTCCAGCATCTTCATAAGGCGAGGAGAGGACTTTGCCCCGGCGGTGGAAGCCACCTTTAACGAGCCGAGGTCATAGTTCTTGATAACCTCGTCTCTCAACATCGCCAGGGCATTATGAACTGCGGGAACCCCGAAAATGATACTCCCTCTTTCCTTCTGTATGACCTCTAAAGCAGCCCTGGGGGTGAACTGAGGGACGATTACCACCGTGGCACCCTCCATAATAGAGCCGAAAAGAACCTCGCCCAGACCAAAGAGATAGAAGAAGGGGACAGTATCAATAACCACATCTTCCCTACCCCGCCCGATGCCGGCGGAAATCAGGCTAAGGGGTCCCATAAGAGAAGCATGAGTATGCACGACGCCCTTCTGCTTCCCCAGCACGCCGGAGGTGTATATGATGGAAACCTCGTCATCTTCTTTTAGAGCCACTGCCGGCGGTGCCGCAGGGCTATCAGCCACCATCCGATTATAGGAACCCCCCTCAATTTCAATAAGGCGTTCCAGCCGGGGAATGCCGGGCAAAAAGGAGGAAAGCATCCGGGAAAAGCTTTTTTCGGTAATCAAGAGCCTGGAGTCGGAGTCCCGCAGCAAAGAGCTGAGCTCGGGGGCTTTGAGCATAGTAGCCAGAAGCACCGCCACGCCCCCAGCCTTAATAACCCCGAAATAGTTAATAACCCATTCAGGGCAGTGCGACATCAAGATAGCGACATGGTCACCTTTTTCCAGTCCCAGCCTCACCAGGGCGTGGGCTAGCCGGTTAGAAGCCTCATCCAGCTCTCCATAAGTAAGCCGCTGAGAACCAAGAACGACAGCTTCCTTCTGAGGCGCTTCGCCAGCGGTTTTCTCCAGCATTTGTTTTAAATTCACATCCCCCCCTGTGTGCCTCGCGGCGCCGTTACCCACTTGACAAAATTTTCCTCCCTTTGTAGTATATCGTAAAACTAGGTATTATGATAGGAGTTTTCTCCCGAAAGCCTGGAGCTAAGACCCCTCCAAAAGTAAGATAAATATGCACCTGTTAATACCGTCTAATTGGGATGAGGACCTGCTATCATCGCTAAGCCAGAGCAGGGCAGACATCACACTATACAGCGCTTTACCCACATCAATGCTGGGTAGCGGGGGAACAGGACCCGATATTCCCCCGGTGACCCAGGAGCAGGCAGAGGAATACATCAGGCTAGCTCATTCCTCGGGCTTAACCTTTAACTACCTGATAAACGCCCCGAGCATGAACAACATGGAGTGGGACGAAGATACCCACCGCGACCTGGTTAAACACCTGGACTGGCTCAGCAATGCCGGGGTGGACCGGGTTACCGTGGCTATACCCTACCTGGCGGAGCTTATAAAGCACCAGTTCCCCCATATTAAAGTGGAAATGTCAACCATCGCCCATGTAAACAGCGTGGCAAGAGCGGAGCTATTCGAGTCTCTGGGAGTTGATTCCATCATTCTGCACACCAACATAAACCGGGATTTTGAACTGCTCCGGGCTATCAGGAAGGCAGTGAAGTGCGAGCTCGGGGTATTGACCAACAGCCTCTGTCTCTACCAGTGTCCCTACGAGTATTATCACAACAACACCCTGGGGCACGCCAGTCAACACTACAACCCCCTCGATGGCTTCTATATGGACTACTGTGTAACTCGCTGCACCCTGGAAAGGTTCCGTGACGCCTCCCAGTTTATCAAGTCCCGCTGGATAAGACCTGAGGACATATCCCGTTACGAGGAAATAGGCATTGATTTCTTTAAAATCGCCGGCAGGGCGATGTCCTCGGAGTGGATTATAAACGCCACCGAGACATACGCCTCAGGTCAATACCAGGGAAACCTGTATGACCTCCTCTACGTTCCCAATCCCAAATTGGAATGTCCCCGGCTAGGCTCACCGCCGAAGGTCTATATTGATAACCAGGCTCTGGAAGGTTTCCTTGATTTCTTCAAGAAGCAGGATTGCACCTCGGGATGCGCCCGGTGCAATTACTGCCAGAAAACGGCGGATAAGGTGCTGCAGTTTGACCATCCTGAAGCAAACGGATATACCTCCACGCTCAAAAGATTCCTGAATGACCTGACCACGAGCAAGATGTTTCTGTCTAAGAAATACTGAGCTCTCAGCCGTTAAAGCGTTTCAGAACCAGGCAGCAGTTTTCGCCACCAAGACCGAAGCTGTTAGAGAGGCAAACATTCACCTGCGCCTGACGGGCTTTATTGGGGACATAATCCAGGTCGCATTCCGGGTCAGGAATCTCATAATTTATGGTAGGATGGATAATGCCGTTAGTCATGCACAGGATTGCGGCGATAGCCTCGATAGCGCCGGCAGCACAAATGATATGCCCAATCATGGACTTGGTTGAGCTTATGGGGATTTTATAAGCCTTATCCCCGAAAACTATTTTAATCGCCCTGGTCTCGGTAGCATCATTCAGCCTGGTGCTCGTGCCATGGGCATTGATGTAGTCAACATCTCCGGGAGCCACGCCGGCGTTTCGCAGGGCGGTCTTCATAGCATAAGCCTCGGATTCCGCAGCGGGAGCAGTCTGGTCAAAGGCATCAAAAGACCAGCCGGCGCCGGCAACCTCAACTAAGATAGGGGCACCTCTCTTCCGGGCATGCTCATAGCTCTCCAGGACAAGCAGTCCCGCCCCTTCGCCATAGACAAAGCCATCACGATTAAGGTCAAAGGGACGGCTGGCTTTAGAGGGGTCGGTCTGGCGGGAAAGAGCCCCGAGAATATCAATGCCCGCCATACCAAGCCGGCCCAGGCTGGCATCAGAGCCGCCGGCGAACATTACATCAGCATAGCCCAGGCGGATGAAATTCAATGCTGTCCCGATAGCGTCAGTGCCGCTGGCGCAAAGGCTGTTCACGCTGGAGTTAGGTCCTTTAGCCCCGAGCAGCATCCCCACCCCCATTGACGCCCCGCTGGGACTCGACTTAGCCACAAAAAGAGGGTCAGCCCTCCTCGGACCTCTCGCATCAATCAGACTGCTCTGCTGGACGATATAATCGCTCTCCACCATCATACCAATGCTGACCCCCACCCGCTCAGGACTTTCCCGGGACATATCCAGCCGGGCTGATTTTATCGCCTCCATAGCCGCAGCAAGGGCAAAGTGAACCACCCTGGGGCTGCGGTCAGCCACCTTCAAATCCAGGTATTTTGTCGGGTCAAATCCTTTTACCTCAGCATCTACCTTTACCCGGAAATTAGTGGCATCAAAGCGGGTAATAGGACCAATCCCCGACCTGCCAGCGGACAATCCCTGCCAGAATTCCTCCACAGTTAAACCCAGAGGATTGACCGTGCCCATCCCGGTAACTACAACTGGCATGCTCATTGACCCATACCTCCGGTAGAAGCAAAAGGCGCCACTACAGAAGCGCCGCCATCAACAATGATAGTCTGCCCTCTTATCATAACGGCGTCTTCGCTACACAGGAAAGCCACCACATTGGCAACATCCTCGGGGGTTACCATCCTTCCCGCCGGCGTTAGCTGGTGGGAAGCCATATCTTTATCTTTGATATAGAACTTCAAGGCCTCGGTCAGGACCGCGGAGGCAGCCACAGCATTAACGGCGATGTTTTTGGAAGCCAGCTCTATGGCTAAATAGCGGGTCAGCGCCTCCAGAGCCGCCTTGGATACTCCCACAGCAGCATAAGCCGGCCAGACAAGAAATGAGCCCAGGCTGGATATGCTTATTATTCTGCCCCCTCTCCCCTCCATAAGACCGGCTGCCCGCTGGGCACAAAGCAGAAGAGCCCGGGCATTTATGTCCATGGTCCACTCCCAGGCTTTAACATCAATATCCATAATAGGACGCCCCACACCTGAAGCGGCATTGTTAATTAAAATATCCAGATAGCCGAAATCCTTAGCTATCTCATCAAACATCGCTTCTACCTTAGCGGGGTCGCCCACATTTGCCCTGATAACCCGGGCTTTTACCCCCAGAGCCTCAATTTCCTTAGCTACTCCTTCGGCAGCGTCACGGTGGCGGAAGAAGTTGACGATGACATCGCTGCCCCGGGAGGCGAGCTTCAAGGCGATTGCTCTTCCAATACCCCGACCACTGCCGGTTACCAGGGCCAATTTGCCTTCAAGGGGCTTGGTCATGCACTCCCCTTTTCGGCGACGCGCCGTTCCACATAGTCCACGAAATCACCAAAGTTTTGAAATTGCTCCGCATCTTCGTCAGGAATCTCAATATCAAAGGTCTCCTCCACATTAAGCAACACCTGCACTATGTCCAGGGAATCGGCGTTTATATCCTTAAAAGTGCCCTCCCTCCTGATAATGCCCTTATCAACACGGACAATCCTCGCCACAATGTCCTTCATTTGTTCTTCAATAGATTCAACAGCCATGAGTTACCTCCTTTCCGTAAGCGGACCAATGCTTCCGGCGTTGAACTTTACCAGCTCGGCTTTCAAGCAACCGACAATATCAGCTTCCACAGCATTTTTAGCCGCGATTATGGCACTGGCTATGGGCATCGCCTTGCTGGCTCCATGGGCTATCCTGACCACGCCATTAACGCCCCAGAGCATGCCAGCCCCCTTGCCTTCGCCTTCCTTGACCATCTTCTTCACGGGGAAGACCTTGTCAAACAATAACTTGACCATAGCCCACAATAGCGGCTGTTTCCTGAGCTTTCTCTTTAACCAGAGCAAGGCATGGTCGGCGATGCTTTCGTAGAATTTAAACAGCACATTGCCCACAAAGCCATCACAGACAATGACATTCGCTTTTCCGCTTAATACCTCGTTGCCTTCAATATTGCCGATAAAATTCAAGCCGCTATTTTTAAGCAGCGTATAGGCTTCACGCACCGCCCCGTTCCCTTTTCCTGCTTCAGCACCGACGCTCAGCAGCGCTACTGTGGGATTTTCGATGTTGAGGAACTTGCGGGCAAATACCGAGCCGGCAATGGCAAAAGACAAAAACTGAGACGGCTTACAGTCAACATTGGCGCCGAGGTCAATCAGCAACACTCCCGGGGCAAAGCTGCCCAGAGGACCGCCCACCGTGGGGCGGTCTATCCCCTCAATCATTCCCAGATATGCCACGGCACTGACCGCGGTTGCCCCCGAGGAACCAGCGCTGACCAGCGCATCCGCCTCACCAGCCTTAACCAGCCTGGTGGCAACAACCAGCGAGGAGTTGGGCTTATGGCGAATTGCCGCAGCCGGCGACTCAGTTTCCCCGATGGACTCGGTAGCTTCAACACACCTGATAGGCAAATTGTTGGATGCGCCATACTTAGCCAGCTCTCCCTTTAATACGCTCACGGGACCGGTCAAGATAATCTCCACATCGGTCTGGCGGGCAGCATAGATTGCCCCCTTCACCACTTCTCCAGGGGCGTAATCACCACCCATGGCATCAACCGCTACCCTTACTTTCCTGCCCGATTCAGGCATAGATTGCTCCGCCGATACATCGGTATACTATGTAAAATATGATTACATTACTATGGCTCGTTGTCAATAGGACAATAAGGCGGTATTATATCACCTAGCTTATGTTTGTAAAACAAAAAGGAGGTGAGCCTAAATGATAATGTTAAACGTGGCACTTGGCTTCCTGGGCTTGTGGCTGGTAGCGGCAGGGATATTCCACTTACTGCCTGAGCGGTTAACCGAGAGGTTCGGCTGTCCCATAAAAGCCGGTTATGCCAAACAGGCTGTTGCTGCTGGTTGCCTGGCAATCGCCGCGGGAATTTGCATCTACCTAATTCACAAGCCTTCGGAACCCAACCCCAGCCTGGTAACCATAGGAATAATCCTGCCCGTCCTGTGGGCCATCACCACTTTCACCTATGCCCAGAGAACGAAGCTCATGCTCGCCGAGGCGATAGTCCTTTTGATAGTCGCCGTTATCATCGCTATAGGTTACATCCAGTACATCCAGGCGTTGCCCTGACGCCCCCCAGCCAGGTCAACATGCTCTCAAGTTTCCTGGGGTGGGTTACCCGTTATGAGGGGAAAAAATTCCTGAAGCTCAGCGAGGAAATTGACCAGTCACAAATCGCCGCAGCGGGGACGCCGACCGATAGCCCGATTTCGCTCTATATTCACATCCCTTTCTGCCGGACTCTCTGCCCTTACTGCTGCTTCAACCGATACCTGTTCCACGAAGATGAAGCGAGAAGATATTTCACCGACCTCAGGGCAGAGCTCGACCTCTATATCCGGAGGGAGTTCAAGTTCTCAACCTGCTATTTCGGCGGGGGGACGCCCACCATACTTATGGACGAGCTGCTCCGGTTCATAGCTTACCTCAGGGAAAACCTTGAGGTGAACCAGATTTCCGTGGAAACCACCCCCCGTGAGGTGAGCGAGGAAAATGTAAACCTTCTCCAGGAGGCGGGGGTCAACCGGCTGTCCATAGGAGTGCAGAGTTTCGATGACAGCCTCTTAAAAGCAATGGGAAGGACATTCTGCGCCGGGGAAGAAATAAAGGGGAAAATCTCTACCGCCAGTGGTAAATTTGACACCTTGAATATCGACCTCATATTCAACTTCCCCTCCCAGTCCCTGGAGACGTTCCAGGCAGACATCAAGACTTTCAAAAGCCTGGGGGCAAACCAGGTTACCTTCTACCCCTTGATGCCCTCTCCCCATAAGAAGAGCACGCTGGAGCGGAGATTCCACCGCATAGATACCTCGCGGGAGCGAAAATTCTACAATATCATCCTGGAGGATTTTTATGAGAGCGATTATCGCCCTTCAACGGTATGGTGTTTCTCCCGGGGAGAAAGGATAATAGACGAATATGTGGTTGATTTTGACCACTATATCGGCATAGGAGCCGGCTCGGTAAGCCTGCTTAAGGGAAATTTCTATGTAAACTCGTTCTCGCTGGATAAATACCACGGACTGGTAAGCCAGGGGAAACTCCCCGTAATCCGGTGGCGAAAGCTATCGCAACATGAACAGGCACACTATTACTTGCTGTCAAAGCTATTCGGGATGGAGTTGGGGGATACTTCCCATCAGCGGTCTAACGTTGAGCTACGTCAAAAATTAAAGGGGGAACTGATGCTTCTAAAGCTCGCCGGCGTCATCAGGGAGGAAGGGGGAAAGCTCACGGTAACAAGGAAGGGGATGTATCCCCTTAGTGTAATGATGCGAGAGTTTTTCTCCTCCCTGAACAGCTTGAGGGAATACTGCATTGAGAACCAGATTTAAAGCTACAAGACCGCGGCAAGGATGTAGCCAGCGCCGAGGAGAACCTGGGTCAACAGGATAACGAGGACGTTATCCTGCATCGCCGGCACCAGCTCGTTTATTCCTTCACGCTCTTTAACGGCGCCCCGAATAGCCCTTACCCCCAGGGGAAGGGTTAACAAAGCGAGCAGGGCGAAAAGAGGCATCAGCCCGGCTACCACCGCGCCGGCTATCCAGAGGTAAACTACCGCGGTCAAAACCGAGTAGACGACGCTTGCTCTGGCTTTTCCCATAACAATGGGCAGGGTTTTGCGACCTGCCTTTTTATCCACTGCGGCGTCAGGGAACTCGTTTAACAGGAGCAGATTATGCACCAGGATGCCCGAGGGCACCGAGGCTATAATCGCGGGGAGGGTATAGCTGGAGGTCTGGACGAAGTAAAAGCCCAAGACGGGCAAAGCCCCCAGCCCCAGCCCCGGAGCCCATTCGGTCCACCCCAGCCGGGTCAGGAAAGGGGTGTAAAGCAGAATACATAGTGCGCCCACCAAAATCAGCGGCAGGAGGAGCCGGCCGGCGGTAAGCACAAAGTAAACGCCGATGGGCACAGCTAAGAGGAAAGAAATCAGCCCGAACCACAAGACCCTGCGGGGGCTAAGAAGCCCGCCGGGCAGGATGCCGCTACCCCCGCTGAAGGGAGTCTTCTTGGTCTCCAAATCTATGCCGCTACGATAATCAAAGTAATTATTGAGCACATTTACGCTGATGTGGCACAAAAGCAGCCCCAGGAAAGCCAGCAAAGCATAGCCAGGATGAATAGCTCCGTCACGCCAGGCTATAGAAGTGCCCAGAAACGCCAGCACCAGGGGAAGAAGCAGGAAATTGGGTCGGGTCGCCAGAAACCACGCTTTTAGCTTCATCAAGTCCTCTCTTACCCCATTATATCACCGCCTGCCGAGGGACTAGCCGGTGCGCCGGGCAATGCAGCAGGTGTTCATCCCCCAGGAACACTTTCCCAGCAGCCTGTTTTCCCAGAGGATTAGCCGGCTCAATGCCGCCGCCAGGAGGCGCCAGGACCGGCCTTTTCCAGGCACGGCGCTGTGCCTTGCCTTGCCGCGGCGGAACAGCCTGACGATTGGTCGGAAATGCTCTTCCAGGGAGAAAAAGAGCCAGCAAAGCAGGAAGTCGCGGTAGTAGAACCGCTGGACGCTGAATTTACACTGTGATAATAGCGCGGTTAACTCCCCGGGACGGTATTCCTTCAGGTGTCCTAACTCGTCCAGGCGTCCTTGTAACGGTCGGAACAGAGGCAGCATCCGCCTTTTGGAATTAGGGACTTCAAGGCGAAGATAACCACCCTTTTTTAATATCCGGGCAAACTCCTCCAGCGTCTCCTTGTCCCGGGAAAGGTGCTCCAGAGTATGGGTGGAAAGGACAACATCAAACGCCGCCGATGCCAGCGGTAGCTGCGATGCCTCGCCTTGAACCAGCCCGGCGCAGAGGGATTCCGCCTTTTTGTCATTGCGAGTGAAGCGAAGCAATCTCCGCGACTCCCGGAGCGCCGCCGCGGAGAGGTCAACGCCCACGAAAGTGGTGCCGCAAGTCAGGGAGACCGCCCGGGGGTAGGCGCTGTCGCCGCAGGCGATATCGGCGAGCCTGTCGCTGGGGCTAACTATGTTGCCTGAGGCTACCTCTTCAGCGAAGGCGTTGGCATGGGCTTCACGGAACCAGCCGATAAAAAAGAACGAGCCTTCAGTTACCACCTCCCACAAGCCTTCATATAGCTCTCGGGACTTGTTCACCGGAACTCCTCGCCGCGGCGGGGAGTGTGAGCTTTCAGCCAGTCCAGGACCGCGGTCATCGCCGCTTCCTCAAGCCGCAGCTTATGTTTGGCGCCGGGAATTATGGCGAGAGTCTTGGGCTCCCTGGCTTTGTGGTAAAGCTCCTGCGCCTGCCTCAGGGGGACGGTTTCATCGGCATCCCCGTGAACCAGCAATAAGGGACGGGGGGCGATTTTGTCTATCCAGCGAATGGGCTGAACGGTCTCAAAGCCCCGCCGCCACTCCTCTATTGAGGGTGGGAAATCCCTATCCCTGATGGCTCCGATGTCCCGGAAGCGCTGGATTCGGACGGCGAGGCTCGTCCCGTCCTCGGCAAAGCTGAAGTCAGCAGGACAGGCGCAAGCGGCTAATAAAGACACCCGGGCATCGTGGGCGGCGACATAAACGCCGACGGCGGCTCCACCGCTAAAGCCGAGAAGACCAAGCTGGGTCCGGTCCACCCGGTCAAGGCGGTGAAGGAAATCCAGGGCAGCGGCTAAGTCCTGAGTCCAGCCGAGCAAATCGAGATTCCCCTCGCTTTTCCCCGCCCCCCGGAAGTTGAACAGCAAGGTAACAAAGCCGGCGGCGCAAAATCTCCCCGCTAAGGTGGCATAGCCCCGGTCGGCAGGATTGTAGACCACATTGGGAATGCCGTGGCAGATGCACAGGGCGGGGCAGGGCTTGCCTCCCGGGGGAAAGTAAACCTCGCCAGCGAGGGTGAGCCCGCCGCTTTTCAACCTGATTGGCTTTACCTCCACCTTTAGAGCCCTCACACCATAAAAAAAACAAGGAGTCCGGCGGCGATTACCATCATTACCACCCAGAGAGGCACATTCCAGGCGAAAATCTTGCTTCCATCCAGCGGGGGGATGGGCAAAAGATTGAACGCCGCCAGGAAGAGGTTGATAATCACCCCGTAGTAGCCAATGGCGGCGGCAAAGCCGCTGCCGTACCTGTAGACGGCGTAGAATATGAAGGCTAAGGCGATGTTAGCCGCGGGACCGGCGAGGCTGATTAGCCCCCCTTCCCTCCTGGGGGTGAGGGACAGGATGTAGACCGCTCCCGGGGCAGCGAAGAGAAACCCTATGGGGCTGTAAAGGCTGATGAAGGCGCAGGCGAGGGCGATGATGAGCCCCGTCTGCCATAACCGGAATTCCGCCTGAAAACCCAGCTTCTGAGCCACAAATTTATGGGAAAGCTCGTGGCAGATAAACCCCGCGCCAAGAGCGGTAAGGGCGATAACGAAGCCATTGAGGCTGAGGGTATGAAACAGGACCAGGGCAAAGCAGAAGCCGAGGACGAGCCAGGAGATGAGGAGGTCACGAACCTCAATGCTGCTCGTTCTCATCGGGTCAATTATAAGTATCTCCGGGGGGCAATTCAAACCGCGGCTAAGCCGTTAGCTAAGGGGAGGGGGCAGGTTCAGCCGCCGCCCGACGGTCTGAGCTTTTCACGGGCGAACTGCCGGAGCTCTCTTCTCAGTATCTTCCCCGTTGAGGCTTCCCGGGGAACAGAGTCCACAAAAACCACATATTTGGGCTTTTTATACCCCGAAAGCCGCTGACCAACATAGTCAATTATATCCCCGGCGGTCAATTTCTCTTCTCCCTCAAGCTCAACGAGAGCGGTCACCGCCTCACCCCACCGCTCGTCAGGAACACCAACAACGCCGACATCCCTGATTTTGGGGTGAGACTTGATAACCTCCTCCACCTCCTCGGCATAGACCTTCTCCCCACCGGTGTTTATCACCTGTGCCCCTCCCCTCCCCATTAAACAAAACTGCTCCTTTTCATCAACAACACCCTCATCAGCGGCAAAGAAATACCTTTCTCCATCCACAACCCTGAAGTCACGCCGGGTCTTTTGGGGGCACTTCCAGTAGCCCAGAGCCATAGGCCCTCCGACGAGAAACTCCCCTACCTCGCCTGAGCCGGGCTTAATATCCCTGCCGGTCTCAGGGTTGATAACCCGGCAGCGAGCCTGGAGGGAATATATCCCTTTATCCGGGGTAATTCTCGCCCCGGCGCCGGCTTCCTCCTTATCCTCTGAAGTGGCTACCGCGGTAAAGGCCACGCTGGACTCAGAAGCCCCATACATATCCATCACCACAAAATGAGGTAGATATTCATGGAGCTCCTGCTTGACATGGGCGGACCACCATGCTCCCGAAGAGGCTATGGTCAGCAGGGAGGAAAGGTTATACCTTCTGCCCTCCTCTTTGGCTTTCTTTAGCTCCTCCAGTATTGGCACGGCGAAGGCATCCCCGGTAATCAATGCCTGATTCACCTTCTCTTTCTCCACTGTGTCTAAAAATTCCCGGACATCAAAGGGGCGGGGAGTGGGTAGAAAAACAGTGGTGCTCCCCAGGCATATAAGCTGACTGAAGACCGCCTCATATCCCGCCCCGTGAAACAGCGGAGCGCAGGGAAGGACCTTCCAGCCCTCTTTACTAAGAAGCCGGTTCAACTTTATGGTCAGGGCGCCTCCCAGCAAGAGCCTGGCGATGCGGGTCAGCAGCAGCCTCACCAGGCGGCTCCCCAGAATACGGCGGTTCAGGGGATAGAAAACCTTGAACGCCGGCAGGACACTCAGCTCAGCAATAAAATCATAAACATGCCGGTCCGCCAGCCGGTCCATCAGGGGAACCAGGGCATTAAAACCGAGCCCATTCAGACCCTTCACCCTCTGCTCGCCGTCCCATACCGTCCCTTTAGGGTATCCTGTTGTCCCTCCGGTATACATCAAAAAACAGAAGTCCTCGTTGGTTACTTTATAGTCCAGCTTCGGCTTTGTGGGAGGATATTTCGCCATCAACTCCTCGTAGACAAGCGTCCCCGGGGAGGCATTCAGCGGCGGCTTTCCCGCGCCATAGACAATTAAATGCCTGAGGGAGGCTACCTCGCCAGCCATCGTCTTTGCCGCAGAGAGATATTCGTCCTCCACTATCAGTGCCACAGCGTCAGCATCCTCCACGATGTACTTCGTCTCGCCAGGAGTAAAGCGGGGATTCAAGTTAAAGGGGACGGCGCCAATCCGGGATAGGGCAAAAAAGGACTCCATCCACTCTATGGAGTTAAAGCCGGCAATTCCGACCCTCTCCTCCTTGTTAATCCCCAGGGCGAGGAGGGCATTAGCCAGCCGGTTTACCCGCTCATTAAATTGCTTCCAGGTAAGCCTTCTCCCTCCCTGGACAAAAGCAAGGTTGTCAGGGATGATTTTAGCCAGCTTTTCCAGCCTGACTCCGAAGGTATTATTAGACCTGCTGCCGCGGCGGTATTGGCGGCGATAATTGGAAAAGCTATCGTGGTCTACTTCCCGCAGCCCAAAAATCCGCTCATCCTCGGGCATAGAATGCCCCCTTTTACAGTTTTCTAAAAGCTTAATATTTTTTAGTCAGGCAAGGGCGCAACACCGAGCCTGCTAAGATTTTTCGAAATACCGCGTTAAGCCGGTCTTCTCACCCTTCGCCTCCACCCTCCCCCGGGCAAATTCCCTCAGCATTCTTTTTTCCATCTTGCCCGTCGCTTCCCTGGGGAAGAAATCCACCGGTATTACATACCTGGGCACCTTGTACCCCTCAAGGTTTTGAGCGCAATAATCAATCAGCCCCTTTTCCGACACCTCCGTGCCCTTCTTGGCCTCAATGATAGCCGCTACCGCCTCACCCAGCTCTTCATCAGGGACTCCGACAACACCGGCATCCCTGACGCCGGGGTACCGTTTAATGACCTCCTCCACCTCTTCGCTATATACTCTCTTGCCACCGGTAAGTATTACTTCGCTGCCGCCCCTCCCCAGGAAATGGAACTGCCCTTTTTCATCGACATAACCTTCGTCCTCGGTGAAAAAGAACTTTTCCCCCTCGATAACCCTGAAGCTGCGCTCGGTTCCCTTGGGCTGCTTCCAGTATCCCAGACCGAGATAAGCCATGGAGACAAACTCGCCGACCTCTTCAGAACCGGGGGCAACCTCCCTGCCAGTCTCGGAGCTGATAATCTTGTAAGGAGCTTGAAGAGAATATACCCCTTTAGCGGGGAGCATCGCTCCGGGACCAAGTATTTCGGCGTCATCCGAGGTATTAATCGAGCTATAGGCGATGCTGGTCTCGGTAGTGCCATAATCGTCGAGGATAACCACCTGAGGCATAAATTCATAAAGCCCCTTCTTGATATGAGCCGACCACCCTACACCCGAAGACATTATTACCACCAGAGAAGAGAGGTCATAAACCCTGCTTTCCTTCTTAGCCTTCTCCAGCTCCTCCAGAAGAGGTATGGCGTGGGCGTCACCAGCTATCAAGATTCCGTTCACCTTCTCCCTCTCTATTGTCTCTAGAAGCTCCCTGGTGCTGAAGGGATAAGGAGTGGGAAGGAAAACGGTAGAGCTCCCATAGGCGACAATTTGACCGAAAACGTGGTTATAAGCCGAGCCGTGGAATAAGGGACACACGGAAAGAAATTTAAATCCCTCGCTGTCAAAACGCCGGCTCAGCTTCATCAAAGTGGCGCTCCCCAAAAACCTCCTGCCGAGCCGGGCCAGCGTGGCCTTGGAAATCCCCGGAGCTAAAAGGCGGCGCAGCAAAGGGTTCAATGCCTTTGGCGAAGGAAATACGGTATTGGCGAAAGCGAAAACTTTTTCCTCGCTTATCCTCGCCATTACGGGGAGAAAACCGTTGTAGATAAGGGTCTCCAAGCCCTTCACCCTCGTTTCACCATCATATACCACGCCTTTGGGATAGCCCGTAGTCCCCCCGCTATACATCAGATAACAGAAGTCCTCATTTGTTACCCGGTAACTCAGCTTCGGCTTGGTGGGAGGATATCTTGCCATTAAATCCTCATAAATAAGTGCGCCGCGGGGAACATCCGACACCGGCTTACCGGGGCGGTAAACTATCAAATTTCGGAAAAAGTCCATCTTTTGAGTTACCTTGCTTATGGTGGCGGCATAATCGCTTTCCACGAGCATCGCCACGGCGTCGGCATCCTCAATGAGGTATTCCAGCTCATCAAGGGTGAAGCGGGGATTCAAGCTGAAGGGAACAGCACCAATCCGGGATATGGCAAGATAGGACTCCAGCCACTCTATGGAATTAAAGCCGGCAATTCCGACCCTTTCCACCTTCTTAATCCCCAGGGCGAGGAGAGCATTAGCCAGCCGGTTTACCCTCTCATCAAATTGCCTCCAGGTAAGCCTTCTCTCTCCCTGGACGAAGGCTAACCTGGTGGGGATAGCCTTGACTATCCTTTCCAGCCTCCCTCCCCAGGTATTATCCTCTTTCTGCCCCCCGGGGTATTTCCGGCGATAGTTAGCAAAGCTATCTCGGTCTACCTCCCGTCTCTTCAGGCTCTCCTCTTTTATCTCCATGTTAGCTTAAACTCCTTCTCCCCCTGGCTAGACAGTAAAATTTATTATAATTTAAAAAAATAACTAACTCAATACAACACCGAGGTGTGAGGCGACCTCAATAACAGGGCAAGGTGCTCAGGCATTCTTCAAGACTATGCCTTCAAGAATATCGGCGACATCCTCCCCCCGGTCAGTGGCATCCTCCATATGCTGGTAAAGCTCACGCCACTTGATTATCTCACAGGCGTCCTGACATTTATCAAACAGCTCCGCCATAGCAGCGTGCTGTATATCATCAGCCTCGTTTTCCAGGCGGTTAATCTCCACGCATTGTTTCAGAATCTGGCTGAACTGTTTACGGCGCCGCAGGCAGGGCAACACCTCGTTCAGCACATGAGCCAGCCTGGCGACAACCGCAGCTAGCTGCCGCGCTCTTTCCGTGGGCTGGGCGATGCGGTAAAGAAAGGCTGTTCTGCCCGCAGCCTCCATAAAGTCCATCACGCTGTCCAGCGTATGGGCGAGGAGAGCGATGTCCTCCCGGTCTAGGGGAGTTATAAAGGTAAGGTTTACCTTCTGTATTATCTGGTGAGTTATCTCGTCGCCGTGGTGCTCCAGCTCCTTGAGCCGTTTTGCCTTCGCTTCAACATCCTTATAGTTGTTGAACAGGTCGACCAGCTCCTCTGCGGCAGTAACCAGATTAGCCGCGCTTTGCTCAAATAAGTCATAAAAGGCGGTATCCCTGGGAGTTATTATAAGCTTAGCCAAAATGCACCTCCATTTTACCTGAACCTTCTCACCTCAAAGCGATAGAGGTTAACCTCCTCATCACGGGCTATCCCGGCTTTGAGACGGCAAATCCTGATTTGCTCCTCAACACTGCCCACACCCTCCAAATCGGGCAATAAAAGACCTCGCCGGAACCCGCTTTCCACAATAACTCCATATTTCTCAGGGTCAAGCTGGTCTGGGTCGCTGACCGGCTCGGGCGAGGTAAGAATATCCACGCTGTATTCTAAATCATCCAGCTCAGCAGTCTCCAGGGGGAGGAAGCGGGGGTCTTTAGCCGCGGAGCTGATGGCGTTAGCGATGATTTCCTGGGCAACATTACTCTTGAGCGGCTCAAAAGTGCCAATGCAGCCTCTCAACTCACCGTGGCGGTGAAGGGAAACAAAGACCCCCGCCCGCTCCTTCATTTCGGGGGTCAACGGCTGCGGGGGATTCAGTATCCTGCCATGGCGAACATAGCTTTCCACGGCGTCCCTAGCCAGCTTTACCAGGGGATGAAGCTCCTGTCCCATAAATACCTCACCGAATTATAATACCACAGAGCAGCTCATTTTAAACCCGGTTTCGCCTTTGTTCTGAAATTAAGCTCAGCACCACAAAACTTACACTTAGAGCCCTCAAGCCCGACAACAGTGGTATCGTAGCCAATACGGCGGACATTTAGCTTGCCGCAGGAATAGCACAGGGTATTTTCATACTCGTGACCGGCAACATTTCCCAGATAAACAAACTTTAATCCCGCTTCTTTACCGATTTTATAGCCCTTCTCTAAAGTAGCTAGCGGCGTAGGCGGTAGATAGTCCAGATTACGCATGGGGGAAAAACGAGTTACATGCCAGGGAGTAAGCTCCCCGAGATTATCCCTAATCCAGCCAGCAATGCCCTGGAGCTGCTCATCGTCGTCATTCATTGTCGGAATTATATTGGTAACCACCTCAACATGCATATCCCACCTTTCCTTAGCCCGCCGGGCAACATCAAGAATGCCCCGCCAGTGAGAGACCCGGGCTAACTTGCGGTAAAGAGCGTCGCTAAAGCCTTTAATATCCACCCTCCAGGCGTCAAGGTAGGGACCTATGGTATCCAGGGCTTCCGGGGTAAGATAGCCGTTGGTGACATAAACGGTGTATAAGCCGTTTTGCTTCGCCAGCCTGGCGGAGTCCAGGGTATACTCAAACCATATTGCGGGCTCATTGTAGGTCCAGGCAATGCCTTCGCAGCCATACTTCCGGGTCAACTCCATCTCCTTCTCCGTGGAGAGGTAACGAGAGGCAGGAGGAATATCAACACAGGAAATCTCCCAGTTCTGACAATGCTGGCAGTGAAAATTGCACCCCCAGCCGCCCAGGGAAAAGGCAAAGCTGCCGGGGAAGAAATGAAACAAAGGCTTTTTTTCAATATGGTCGGAAGCTACCGAGGATACCTCGCCATAATTAAGCACATAAAGGGCGCCCTCCCGGTTAAGGCGCATCCGGCAGACACCCAGCTTGCCGGGGTTGATAACACATCTTCGCTGGCAGATATTGCACCTTACCCTGCTGCCGGGGAGCGTTTCGTAAAGCACCGCCTCTCTTTCCATCATCCCCCCGGAATATTATAGCATTCCCAGTATAGTTATGCTGCCCGGCGAGTTTTGTGGAGGTGCAACGATTTGTGCTACATAATATAATTCAGGTGATGGTCGTTATCGGGGTAACGGGAAACATCGGCAGCGGCAAAAGCACGGTATGCCAGTTTCTAGCCGGGCTTGGCGCGGCGGTCATTGATGCTGACGAAGCAGCCCAGAAAACCTATAAGCCCCACAGCCCGGCGTGGCAGGAGATAATCACCGCCTTTGGCACCGAGGTATTGCAGCCCGATGGGGAAATTGACCGTGCCAGGCTGGCAGAGGTGGTTTTTTCCCGCCCCGAAGCCCTGCGACAGCTAAATCGGATAGTGCACCCCAAGGCAAAAAAAATCGTAAGGGAGCAGATTGAGGAACAGCGCCGCCGGGGAACAAAAGTGCTAGCTTTGGAAGCTACCCTGCTAATTGAGGCTAAGTGGACGGCACTGGTGGACAGGGTGTGGCTGGTAATAGCCCCACGGGAGAGGGTGCTTCAAAGGCTCGCCGGAGACTCCCAAGCCAGGCGAAGCCAGGTGCTGGCACGGCTCAATTCACAGGTGCCGGCAGAAGAGAAGGTGAAATACGCCGATGAAGTAATTTATAACGATAGAGATATAGCCCAACTGCGGGAAAAGATAACCGAGCTGTGGAACAGACTCGCTAGCTAATGCGACTGGCAAGGCGACAAAACCCCGTTGTTTTTACAGAACACCAGTGCTAAAATAGTGGCGATGAAGCTACTGCAACTGGCGCTGGAGAGGCAAGACTACAACCTGGCGGCCCACATTCTCGTCTACGGCTTAATAAAGGCAAGCCAGAGGACCTCCCGAAATCCCGCCAATCCCGGGCAACCCCGCAACCATCATGGCAGCAAGAACAGCAAGAAACAGCGACCAGGGTAGCCGCCGGGGATTCTACTCCAGAGTTCTGGAAGAGGCAGAGAAGCTAGAATTTGATGAAGCCCATCGGTTAGAAGGCGTTGATGATGAAATTGCCCTGCTCCGGCTGGAACTCAAAAAATCGCTCCACGACCACCCTGAGGAAATCGACCTTCACCTGAAGACGGCTAACGCCATCGCCAGACTGGTCAAAATCAAATATCAAATCAGCAAAGAGCAGAAGAATTCACTCAAGGACGCTATCGCCAGGGTGCTGACCGAGGTCGCTTTACCCCTGGGGATAAATGTGGGGACGAAGAAAATCTAGCCCTGAGATTGCTTCGCGGAGTTTACCCTGAGCGGTATGAGATTGCTTCGCTACGCTCGCAATGACATATTAAAAATGTAGTTGCCCAATTTATTGGGCAGCCTGATGAATCAGGCAACTACAAAAGGCAGCAAGCGAAGGGCTCGCAATGACAGCTAAAAATGAAACTAAGACCCTATCAGCAAGAAGTAGCCAGAGCAGCTCTCAATTCCGTCCTGAACCGCCAGGGCTTGACCATCTCCGTGGAGATAGCCCGGCAAGGAGGGAAAAATGAACTGTCGGCTCACCTTGAGCTGCTCCTGCTCACCTTTTATATGGCTCAGGGGGGAAATTTAGTTAAGTGCTCTCCCACCTTTAAGCCGCAGACGATAATCTCCATGAGCCGGCTGAAGGACAGGCTTGATGACTTCGGCTTCAACGGGCTGTATCGCTCCCAGATGGGATACATTATCCAGTTAGGTGAAGCCCGGGCAGTATTCCTGTCGGCAGAAGAATCAGCATCCGTAGTCGGGCACACTGCGGATATCCTGCTGGAGATAGACGAAAGCCAGGATGTATCCAGGGAGAAATACACCAAGGAATTCCGACCCATGGGCTCAGCCACCAACACCACCTGCGTCCATTATGGAACAACCTGGGACGATTCCACCCTGCTGGAGGAAATAAAGCAGGGCAACCTGGACCTGGAAAAGCAGGACGGCATAAAACGCCACTTCAGGTATGACTGGCAGGAGATAGCCCGATGCAACCCCGACTATGCCCGATATGTTGAACGGGAAAGGGAGAGGCTCGGTGAAAGCCATCCCCTGTTCCGGACTCAATACGCCCTGTTACCCCTCAAGGGCGGCGGCGGTTTTTTATCCCGGCAGCAAATAGCCCAGATGCTGGGAAGCCACCCCAGGCTGCACTCACCCCAGACAGGACTAACTTACATCGCCGGGGTGGACCTTGCCGGGGAAGCTGAGCAAGGCGAAGACGAACTCCTCCGCACCCCAAAACCAAGACAGGACTCCACCGTTATCACCATCGCTCAGATAGACGCTGCTCCGTCGTCTGACGGAGCATTAAGGATAGTGGAGCAGTACCAATGGACGGGGATAGCTCACAGCCAGCTATATCCCCTGATGGTGCAAATCCTGAAGAACCTCTGGAATTGCCACCGCATCGCCGTTGATGCCACCGGCATCGGTCAGCCGGTAGCCAGCTTCCTGAGGAAGGAGATGGGCAGCAGGGTAATCCCTTTCACCTTCACCCAGAAGAGCAAGTCCGATATGGGCTTCGAGCTACTGTCGTTCATCAACAGCGACAGGCTCAAGCTGTATCAGCAGGATGGCTCCCCGGAATACCGGGAGACGATGTTCCAGCTAGAAAAGGCAAAAGCCCAATATCGTCCCAACCAGACGATTAATTTCTATGTTCCGCCTGAGGAGGGACACGACGATTTTCTAATGAGCCTCGCTTTGGTGGTAATCGCTTCGGGGAAATTCAAAGTCCGCCAGGCGAAAGGGCAATATCAAAATTAACCAAATTTCTATTTTCCCAGAAGGCTGGGCAAATCCTTGCCCACGAGGCTCAATTCCTCGATTCTCTCCTTGGTCTCCTTCAATTGCACCTTATATTCCTCGGCGTAAACCGTAGCCTGCTCATAGAAATCCTTTATCTTGGG
>CAYHBC010000003.1:1449-3481 GCA_964354775.1 uncultured Dehalococcoidales bacterium | reverse complement strand
GCCTTGTCGCGGAACTTCTTCTTGCTTACTTCCCAGGGGAAGCGGAAGCCGGGGAGCACCGTCCGGCCCATACCGATAGCGGTCCAGCCCTCAATAGAGGCAATCATATCGCCGGCATCCACCGTCCTTGAGCCCACGAACTTACCCTTGGTTACCTCGCCGGCACAGAGCAAATCATAAAATGGCTCCACGATTTGCCGGTTTATCGTCTCCGTATTATTTATCAGGCTGCTGTCTTTCCTGACATACCTCTGGTTATCCGCCAGGAAAACAGCATCCACGGTGTCGTAGAGGGATTTAAGGCAGGTAGCGGTGTTGTAAACGCTCCGGGTCTCAGTTGCCTGCTCATGCTCAAAAGGAAGGACGATAAGGGCAAAAAGGGGCTTGCTGATATACCTCTCTTTGACCATCTTGGCGATTACCGGGACTGACCCTGAACCAGTGCCGCCGGCAGCGCCAGCGATAAGTAAAAAGGCATGAGTCTCGTAGAACTTCGGCTCCGCTTTTATCGCATCCATCACTTTGTCGCCATCCACCTTAGCCAGTTGAGCCCCAATCTCATTTAATTTGCCAACACCATGCCCCAGTGTCTGACGCAAGCCAATTAGTATTCGGTGCATATAATCGTTCTTGATAAACCTCAACCCGGTAAGGTCAGCCTGGTCGGTGTTCACCGCAAGGACCTGGGGAGCGATGACCGCCTTGCGCTCTGCCTTCGCTTTAATATTAAGCCGGGCAAAGTGGTCGGCAATTCGCGAGCCGCACTGCCCTAATCCGATAACCGTTAACTTCATTCTATACCTCCTTAACGATAAAAAGCTTCCCTCTTCCGAACAACAAAGTAGTAACCGAGGAAACCAATAACTCCCACCCCTACGATTATAATACCGATAAATGCCCATAATGGCAACTTTCCAGCGCGGAGAGAATAAGTAGCGCTCCACCTCCCTTCGTTGGAAGCCCGGTCCACCGCCTTCACCCGCCAGTAATAAGTGCCCTGCCCCAGGGCATTTTCTTTTGGCAGCTCATAGCTGCCCGTCGGCTCATTGGGCACAGCGGCGATGTCTCCCACAGAGAGGAATAAGTCGGTGAAATACTCATTTTTAGCTATTTGCAGGCAGTAGTGGCTAATCCCGCTGGTATCATTCACCGTGCTCCACTGGAAGGTGGGAGTCAGCTTCCCCGTAAAGCCCATTTTGCTTCCGTCCTCAGGCGAAATAAGCAACGGTGGAGGCGGCGTATTCTCCTCCATAAAGAAAGTGGCATTGAACTTATGCCCTCTATCATCCTCCACAACCACCTTCTGCTCACCATGGGTTCCTTCAGCCTCAAAGGTAATGCTGCCGCTGGTAGGAAAATTGCCGTCCCTATCGGTATTAGCCTCAAACACCTCACCCTCATAAGTAATAGTTACCCTGCTGTTAGGTTCAAAACCGCCGCCGCTTACCGCTAAGGTCTGCCCCACATACCCCGGAGAGTCGGGGCTGGTTGGGGGGGTTATTTTTACCCCCGAACCAATAGTGAAGTTAATGTCGTCCACGGCGGAATACTCGGTATCCCCACCCCGGGCATCCACTACATGGTCTCCTTTAGTGCCCGATGGCACCTCAAAGGTAGCGCGCCAGCTCCCGAACTCATCGGTCTCCGCCACCTCAATTTGCTTCACCTCATCCCCGTCATATTTAATCTTGATAAATTTCTCTCCGACCTCAAATCCCGTGCCGATTACCGTTACTATATCCCCCACAAAGCCTGATTCAGGGCTCAGCTTTATACTCGGCCCCACCTTGAAGGTGGTTTCCCCCACTTCAGCATCGTCGGTAGTATTGCCCTCAGCGCCGATATCGTGCTTCCCTTTGAAGGAGTCAGGAACAGAGAAGTTTGCCCTCCAGGTGCCATGTACATCAGCCGCACCGGGGACATTAAACTCAACGTAGTTGGTCTCATCCCGATAATACCTCACCACGATGTTCTCCTCACCGGAATCAAAGCCGGTCCCTTTTACCTTGACCGTGTCTCCCACAAAGCCTTC
>CAYHBC010000003.1:0-1349 GCA_964354775.1 uncultured Dehalococcoidales bacterium | reverse complement strand
TGGGATAGGTTACCTCCACCTTGGGGTGCACATTAAAGTCCTTGTACTTTTCACCTGTGGTGCCATAGAGAGCCTTAATCCGGTGACTCCCTTTACAGCTCTCGGGGATTTCAAACTTATACGTGAATGAGCCATTATCTACCTCCACATCCTCCTCTATCAGTTCACAATCATTGCTGCCATTATAGCAGTAATAGATGTCCGCATCACTGGAAAAATCATTCCCGTAGACCCTGACTTCGTCACCCACATAACCATAGGCAGGCGAAAGCGAGATTTCAGTTGCCGCTTCAGTCCGCCCGGGAACGACGGGAAGTGCCATAAAGCCGATAAGCAGGGCAATAAACAACCGGGACAATAATTTCATTATATCAATCTCCCCCTTCCCCATTACTGCCAGCAGAGTCACGTACCATTTTACTTAAAACATCTACAAGGGGGAACAGTAACTGGCTGGGGTTGCTTTTGAACCTCAACGACGATTTGCTTTATCGCCGTCAAATCCCGGGCATCAACTTTGCCATCATTATTGCAGTCAGCGCCGGGAGTGGCATTATCAATGCCGTCAATAATCCGGTGCATCTTGGTCACATCGCGGGCATCAATGAAGCCATCGCAATTGGGGTCACAGGGCCAGCAACAAATCCAGAGGATAGCCCTCTTTACCCCGGTCACATCACGGGCATCAATCACACCATCCTGGGTACAGTCAGAACCGTTGGTAGGAGCATCAAGCAAAAGGACGATGCGGTGCTCCTTGCTCACATCCAGAGCATTATAAAAACCATCACAATTGACATCACAGGGACAACAGGGCGGTGGTGGAGGTGGAGGCGCCGCCCCCCCACCACCACCACCACCTGGTCCAGCGGGTACAGATTCGAAGTTCGCCGTGATGGAGTAGTTAGCCAGCATGGTGATGGTGGTATTGGCGGCACTGGCGTTGGCGATGGTGCCCACATCCCCCGTCCAGTTCACGAATCGGTAGCCACCATCGGCTGTGGCGGTGATATTCACCACCGTGCCATTGTCATAAGGACCAAATACACCCTCGCCGGGGTCGGTGACATTACCACCAGCAGTGCTGTTAGTGGTCAAATACCACTGCACAGCAGGAGTGCAGTTAGCCACGGCGGTATGGTCGGAGTCCATGGTTACATTTATGGGATTGCTAGTAGTGACATTTCCATCAACCGTCCAGTTACTAAAGTTGCAGTTCCCGGTGGAAGTAGCATTAAGGGTGACAACTGCGCCGCAGGTGATATTGGTGAAGGTCGTGCTGTTACCAGCCTCTACCGTCCCGCTCACCGCGCCAGTTACCTCTATGGGACAGCAGCCGCTGGAGGTCA
>CAYHBC010000002.1:23750-33962 GCA_964354775.1 uncultured Dehalococcoidales bacterium | reverse complement strand
TTGCCCTGGCGCTGGTGCTCAGCTTCAGCCTGATGCCAGCGACGACAAGCATGGTATCGGCACAGGGAGCGACGGGGACATTCCTCGCTGGTAACTTCCCTAATGTTACAATTGTTTATGTCCCCGCCAGCGCGACCCCGGTGACGGAGATGGATGTCCCGGTAAATGTTTCCAATGCCGACCGGAACCTTAGTGAACTGAGCAATATAACCTTTGAGTTCTGGTATGATGCCGACGGCGGCGTTCCCAGCTCAGACGAGTTTAACACTTCCCCCATCAGCACCCAGGAAGGCATCGCCATAGTGTGGGACATCGGGGGGGGCTTCAGCGGTCTTATAGCAAATGCTTCTACCCTGGGTAATGCCAGCTGGGTAAAGCTTAACTGCACTGCGCCAGACCTGAATGCCACCAATGGAATTTTCTGGTTCAACTTTACCATTGGTAAAGTAGCCAAGAAGACCACCGGCAACGCTACCTGGCAAATCGCTGCTTATGCCAACGACACTTATTTTGGAGGAGACTTTGGCTATGACGCTGAGGGCGTTACGATGGACTTCTACAGCGAAATTTCCCTCTCTCCCTCAAGTCCCACCGTTGACTGGGGGCTGGTGCCGACAGGTCTTGACTTCGGTGATAATACAGCCTCAGAGCAACCTCTTGGAGCCAATGTTACCTATATCGTCAATAGCAACTATACCCAAAATGTGTCCTCAAGTGCCGACTGGACTAACGCCACAGCGGCTAATGCCACCCTGGACGCCACCGGTGCCTGTGCCAATGCCCAGAATTTCTCCCTCAAGGCTGATGATACCGGCACGCTTCCCGGCGGTAACTTCGTTGATGTCAGTCCCGGCGTGGCTATAGACACCGGGACCATCACCGGCGACGGAACCACCGATGGAGGTTCGGGCAATAAGGAGACTGCCAACACGCTATGGCTGAAGCTGGCAAGCACCTTTGAGACCGCCAGATATACCGGGACGCTAACTTACTCGGTAGCATCAGTGTAACATCAGTGGTATAATGAAGGAACTATGACGAGACAGATTAGGAGGGGGGCGGGGCACCTCGCCCCTCTCCTATTTTTAGCCTTGCTGCTTTGCCTCGCTCTCCCCGCTCCAGCCCAGGCTCAAGGGCTGGGATGGTCAGGGGGGAGCTTTGATGGTCAGCATTTCTACCTCCTCCGCGGGGAGACGACGCCGGAGGACGCTGATATTTATGTCAGCGTCCGCAATGCCGGCGACAGTCCCATAACGGTGGAGATAACAACTCCAACCACACCACTCCAGGTCGAGCTTCTCCTCTCCGAGTGGAACTTCACCCTCCAGCCCGGGGAGAACAGAAAGCTGAATGTCACTATCTCGGTAGGTGAGGAGGCAACTCCCGGCGACTATACCCTTACCGTAGCCGCAGCAGTTGTTCCTTCTGGAGAGGGTATTCAGGTCGTCGTGGGCGGGCAATCCCAGGCAGAGCTCACCATACTGGGAGAAGCCGGCACCGTGGTCATAAGGGCAGTGGACCCTGAAGGAGAACCATTCCCGGCAACCATCGGAGTTTATACGGAGATAGCCGGCGAGCTTTCTCTGGTCTATCCCCTGCAAAGGAGCAGCCTGGAAACAAAGCTCGCCCCGGGGGACTACCTTGCCCGGGCTTACTACCAGGACATAACGGTAACCGAGGAAAAGTTCAGCCTCGCTGCTGACGAGCAAAAGGAAATTGACCTGGTCTGCTATAGTCCCTGCCTCACCAACTTCACCCTATCGCCGGTCTATTCCGCCGAGGGTGCGCTGGTATCAGCCCGAATAACCTATGGCATCATTAACCTTATCCAGCCAGTGGATAATTTCACGGTGCGGCTCAAGGTTTCGGTTAATAACCAACCTCTAGACAGCGCCGACCTTCTTTCCCGTCCCACGCTAGACGCGGGCGAGACCAGCAGCGGAGACTACAGCTATAGCCCCGCTGAAGGCTGGCAGAAGGGTCGCACCTACAGCTTCGTCCTAGAATTCAATGTTGGGGGCGAGCTTTATTACCAGAGTCCACCGAAGGAACTGACGCCCGGGGGAATGCCTGGAGGGGTGAACTGGGCTATAATTGGCGGGATTATCGCTGCGGTAGTGGTGGTGGCGGTGGTGATTTACCTTGTCAGGCGTCCCCGGACCAAAAAGGCTTAGCGGCAAGAGCTAGCTGAAGCTCTCAACTGCCTGCTCCTGTAAGGATAAGCTTTAGCTTTCTGTCGTCAAAATGATAACCAGCGAAGGGGCTAATGACAAAGCGAAGTGAGCTGGTCTGTCTGGCTATGGCGATTGCCCTGTGCCTCATGCCCCTGGCTTCCCTTGTTTCCTATGAGGGGGCAAGTGCCTGGGGAGCCACAGGCAATTTCACCGTAAGCGGACCAACAATTGCCTTCTCCCCCCAAAACCTTAGCTTTACCGCCACTGCGGGCGGGGCAAACCCGGCAAACCAGACGCTTTACATCTGGAACTCGGGCACCAGCACCATCAACTGGACGCTGAACAACACCGCCTCCTGGCTTAGCTTGAGCCCAATAAATGGCAGTTCCACCTCTCCTGCCACCAATGTAACTAATGCAACCGCGGTAAATGTCGCGGTAAATATAAGCGGGCTTAGCGCTGAAAACTATACCGATAACATAACTATCACCGCCCCCGAGGCGAATAATAGCCCTCAAATAGTGCCGGTGACCCTGCAGGTCAGCACCTCCGGCGGAGGAGGTGGAGGTGGAGGTGGAGGCGGTGGAGGGGGTGGTGCTCCCCCACCGCTGTTGCCCTCCAAGGTATGCTCCCCTGACGGTCTATGCTGCCTCTTGATTCCCAACGGCACCACGGGACTTACCGCAGCAGGGACTGACCTGACAAAGACAAAGATAGGACTGGACGAAGTCGCCCCTCCGGCTAATGCCACCCCGGGCTGCTCCTTCTTCACCAGAGTCTACGGTGCCAGCCCTGACGGCGCTACCTTTGAACCACAAATAACCATCCTGTTTTACTATGACCCCGACAAAATACCCCCGGGAATGACCGCCAATGAGCTAAACATAGCTACCTGGAATGCCACCGCCGGCGAATGGGTGGTATTGAAATCCACGGTCAATACCGTGGACAAAACCGTCTCAGCCGAGCTCCGCCATTTCACACCCTTCACTGTTTTAGCCTGCGGACCAACTCCCCCCGCCTTTGTCGCCAGCAACCTAATCATACTCCCTCCCGAAGTTTATATCGGCGAGGAGGTAACCATCACCATCACCGTCACCATTACCAACACCGGCGGGCTTACCGGCAGATACGAGGTAGTCCTGAACATAAATGGCGCTGCGGTGCAAACGAAAGAGGTCGATTTAGCCCCGGGGAGCAGCCAGGATGTTGTCTTCGCCGTGACCGGGGATGCCATAGGAACATATCATGTGACCATTGACGGGCAAGCGGGGCAGTTTGATGTCCTCGCCCTGCCACCGTCATGGATTAGCCAGAACTGGTGGCTCATACTGCTTATTGCTATTGCCGCAGGAGCTTTAATTTACTTCCTGATAATGCTGATAAAGGCGAAGCTCGTCGGAGGAGCAGAGGAAGGGAAGTAAGCGGCTATTTGACAAAGGGCAGGTCAAAGTCGTAAATTTACCTTTTAACTCTGGAGGAATAAAAATTTACGCCGTTATAGAAACCGGGGGCAAACAATATAAAGTGAGCCCCGACCAGAAAATAGAGGTTGAGAGGCTCAATGTAGCTGAGGGCGATGCCGTGGTGCTGGACAGGGTGCTGCTTATCAGCGACGATGGGAAGGTAATTACCGGCAACCCCGCTATTAAAGGCGCCAGGGTAAAAGCCACCTCCCTGGGGGAATTTAAAGGGGATAAGGTCATCGTGTTTAAGTATAAGTCCAAGGTTCGTTACCGCCGGAAAAGGGGGCAGCGGCAAATTTATACCCGGCTGGTGATAAATAAAATTACTAAACCGAGAGGTCATAGCGATGGCACATAAAAAAGGCGGGGGGAGCACGCATTGCGGACGCGACAGCCAGCCAAAGCATCTTGGAGTAAAGAAGTTCGCCGGGGAGGAGGTCCGGGCAGGAAATATCCTGGTGCGACAGCGAGGCACGCGCATCCAGCCGGGCGACAATGTCGGCGTAGGCAAAGACCACACTCTGTTCGCCCTGATAGACGGGGTCGTCAAATACGAGCCGGCTACTAAATATAAAAGGAAAGCGAGCGTCCACAAGTGAAGGACAAAATCCATCCCAAATACTATCCCGCCGCCAGGGTAACCTGCCTTTGTGGCAACACCTTTACCGTTGGCTCAACCAAGCCGGAGCTCAGAGTGGAAGTGTGCAGCAAGTGCCACCCTTTCTACACCGGAGGACAAAGAATAATAGACACCGAGGGAAGGGTGGAGCGGTTCAAGAAGAAATACAAGATAAAAGATTAAGCCCCTCAGGGCAGGTCTTCCTCTGCCAGTTTCTGAAAGAAGCAGCTCTGCTTGCCAGTGTGGCACACGGGACCGGTGGGCTCCGCCTGGACGAGGAGCGCATCGCTATCGCAGTCCTTGATAATGGAACGCAGCCTGAGGAAATTGCCCGAGGTTTCCCCCTTGTGCCATAGCTCCTGCCGGCTGCGGCTGTAGAACCACACGTCGCCGCTCTCCACCGTTCGAGCCAGCGATTCCTCATTCATATAGCCCAGCATCAAGACCTCGCCATTTCGGGCATCCTGAATAATGGCGGGAATCAGACCCTTCTCGTCAAAGTTCAACATCGCCGTTAACTCCTCCCTCGGTCATTCTATCACCGCCAGCGGACTCCCTCAACGACCTGCCAGGGCTATAGCCTCGGTCAAATCAATGTCCCCGGTATAAAGAGCCTTGCCGATAACCACCCCCTCCACGCCAAGCTTTTTAAGCCTTTCCAGGTGCTCCAGCCGGGAAATACCTCCGGCGGCAACCACGGGAACATCCACCCCCTTAAGTAGCCTTTCCACCAGGGCAAAGTTGGGCTCGGTCAGGGTGCCGTCCCGCTTTATATCGGTAAAAATAAACCGGCTCACCCCAATCTCCACCATCTCCCGAGCCAGGGGCAAGGCGTCCACTGCGGTATCCTTCCGCCAGCCATGAGTGGAGACCTTCCCTTCCCGGGCATCAAGGCTGACCGCTATCGCCTCGCCAAAGCGGCGGCACAGCTTCTTCACCATAGCGGGGTTCTCTATCGCCGCCGTGCCCACGATAATGCGGCTTACTCCCTTTCGCAATAATTCTTCCACCACCCTCACCTGCCTGACGCCGCCGCCAAACTCCACCGCTAAACCGCTCTCCTTTACTATCGCCTCGACCAGGGGGATGCTTGCCGGCTTGCCGCTAGCCGCTCCGGCTAAATCGATGATATGGAGCCAGCGTGCCCCCTGGGAGCGCCACCTCAAGGCGATTTCCACAGGGTCTTCACCATAGGTCGTCTGCCTGCGGTAATCACCCTGATATAGCCGGACACACCTTCCTTCCCTTATATCAATAGCCGGAATTATCTCCATAGCACTTACCTGTAAGCCAGGTATTCCTTTCCCAGCAGCTCCCGGGTCACTATGAGTTTCATGACCTCGGTGCTTCCCTCAGCCAGGGTGTAAGAGCGGATACCCCTCAAGGCGCGCTGCTCGGGGCAGTCCATAGAATAGCCGTAGGCGCCCTGCCACTGCATGGCATGGTTGGCGGCGTCAAAAGCCCATAACGGCGCCAGCATCTTAGCCATGGCGGCAGCCTGACTCACCTGGAAGCGGGAGAACTTCCCCTCCCTCTGCTCCTGCTGATACATCCACAACGCCTTATACCCCAGCAGCCTGGCTGCTTCCAATTTAGAGTAGTCCTCGGCGAGAACAAACTGCAGTCCCTGGTAACGAGCGATGGCGCGTCCGAAAGCCTGTCTCTGCTTCATATAACCCATAGCATTCTCCAGAGCCCGGCTCGCCGCACCAACGCAGACCAGGGCAATCATCCCCCGGGCGAATTCAAATCCCTCGTTCACCAGGTAGAAGCCCCGGTTCTCCTCGCCGATGCGGTAGTGCCCGGGAATGGCAACGTTATCCATATAAAAGCCGCCCCAGGAAATCCCCTCCCTCCCCAGCTCCTCCGTAAAACGAGTGGTCACCCCGGGGATACCCTTTATGGGGAAGAAAAAGAGGGTCATTCCCCTGGTCCCCAGCCTGGGAGCGGTCCGGGCTAAAGTGACAAAGCCGCCGCCGTATTTCTCCGCCTCCCTCACGCCGCTGATATAGCCCTTCTCCCCGCTCAGGATATAACTGGAGCCCTTCTTTACCGCTGCAGTCCGGATAGAGGCGACATCCGAACCGGCGTCGGGCTCGGTAACCCCGATGCCCACGAAGGCCTCGCCCTTCCTCATCGGGGGAAAGACCTCCTCTTTCACCTCCTCGCTCCCATACTTGTCCAGAAGGTAACTCCAGGCACACTGGACCAGAAAGAAGGTCGCTATGGCGCAGCCGACATCCGCCCTGCCCAGCTCCTCAGCGACCACGCCGGCGGTTACCGCTTCCAGCCCCGACCCGCCATACCGGGGCGAGATACACATCCCCAGCAAGCCCATCCGGCTTAACCCGGCTATCAACTCCAGGGGGATTTCCTTCGCCTTTATCATCCCGGCGAGCCTCGGAGCCACCTCCTCCTCACTAAACCTCCGCAGGTTAGCCCGCACCAGCTCCTGCTCCTCGGTAAAGGTAAAATCAATCATCTCAAGACGCCTCCCGCGGACTTATAACGCCGTCAAGCCAATTTTATCCTATGATACCGTAGATTTACCCGGCGAAGCAATCCGTTTAACGGGGCGCGCGAATGCCCCAGGAAACTCTACCCGTCAAAGGGGGCTATTGCCCGCCTATTCGCCGTAGAAGCTGTCTATCCAGCGCGGTCTTGAGGGCTGCCCGCCCTGCTCCAGCGTCTCCTTCCACTGCTCATCGGTCAACCTGTCGCTCATCGGCTGCTTGAACTCATAGTAGCTGAGGGTAGGTCCGGCGCCGAGGATAAACCTGCCGCCAGGGACCTTATAGGCAACCAGGGCGAGGTCAACATAGCCCACTCCCTCCTCCAGTACCTGCCCCGAGTTGGCGTCGGTATGGACATCGGCAACAAGGGTGGTCTCCTTCCCCTGGGCTTCAACGCCGCTAACTATGGAGTCGAGCTCCTCGCCAAAATTCCGGATAAAGGCATAATCGTCCTCGGTGAGCTCCCTGCCCTCCAGCTCGTCCCCCGAAATCGAGACCAGCCTTTCCAGCAGGCTTTCCAGGCTCTCCAGCCTTGACTTTTCCTCGTCGCTCAGGGCGTCAAGCACGCTCAGCCCTTCCCGGGTCATCGTGGTGAGCGAGAGCATGCGGCTGTAGAACTCCGGGACTGGCTCAACATAGCCCACCACCGGCTCGGGCTGCTGCGGTGCCGACGACATTATCGGGGTATAGCTCTGCTTGGCATATAAAATGGTATCGTGGCGGAGCTCCGCCCACGATGCCAGGGCAGCGTGCAGTTCCTTGTCCTGCCACGCCTCGGTCTGCATAAAAGCGGGATAGCCCCCGCCGAAATCGCCCAGCAAGGGCTTCAGGGCATAGAGCCATGCCCAGTAGAGGTTGCGGTTCCAGTCCTCCTCGGTAAAAGCGGCAAACTCCCCTTTGAGCTCGTTTAGCTGCTCATCGTAGCTGGTATTTTCCCCCTGGTATTCGGTATCGCCCTCGGCTTCCAGTATCTGGTAAGCCCTCTCTGAGCCGAGGACCGCCATGACATCCAGCCCCCGGGGGAAGCATCTCGCCGGTCCGAGGGCAGTCATTCCCATAGTAAACGGCTCGTCATCGCCGACATACATACCCACAGCGGGGGAGACCAGTTCCTGGAACATATAAGAGTCGGGGACGAACCTCTGCCCCATGAACCTCAATCCCTTGGTCTTCGCCAGGCATTCATAAAGCTTCTCTTTGGTTACCGGGGGATAGACCACGCAGACGCCGGAGCCGCCGTAAATCTGGGGGTTGGGCATCCGGGCTAATTCAGCCGTCACCTTGAGCAGCGTTTCCTCGTCGGCAAGCCGGGTGGAGTTAAACTCGGTGCCGAGGACTTCCTCCAGGGCGCCGAGATACTCATAGGGAGTGAGGTCGTCAGCAGTGCCCACGAAGAACGAGGTAACCGAGTAAATCCTGTTCCATACCCCCAGGCAGGTGAGGTTGCTCTCCCCTCCCAAGGACACCCCGGGCAGCTCGGCGGAGATAAGCGAAGCCTGAATCGTGGCTATCCGGGCGTCCTCTTCGCTCACCAGGGCATCGTCTCCCCCCTTGAGCAGGAAAGCCATCCTGCCATACCACATCATCGCCTTAAAATATCTCTTCAGTGCCTCGCTCTGGGTGTAGTGCCCCCGGGGAACATACTGAGAATAGTCCTCGCAGTAACAGCCGGGAAGGTCGCATCCACAGCCCGAATCGGAATTGAATATGGCGCTGGGCTTGAACCCCTGGTGCTCCTCGATGTTCTTAATCTCCTCGCTGACCTCCTCAGCCACATAGGAGGGAAGGGTAAACTCAACCTTCTTAAGGGGCTTGAACTCCTTCCTGTCCCAGGGATGCTCGGCGTTCCACTGCTCAATTTCCTGCCTTGCCGCTTCTTCGTCATAGCCCGCAGTGGGCGTTTGCAGCAGGCTCAAGGCGACGGCAAAGTAAGCCACGTTTCTCCGGGCAGCCTCCTTCAAATCAGCGTCGTCAAAGGAGCGGTAATCCTGCACTGACTTCTCCATCATCGCCTGGCTCATATCAATAAGCGGGGCAAAGAACTCCTCTTCCTCCAGCCGCTTCAATATCTCGTTGAACTGGATATGATACAGATGGAGCAGGGTATCCGAGGTAACGAAAACAGGTATTCCCTGCTCTTTCAATTCCTTGTAGGGCGAGACGATGTCATCGCCGTACCAGGGGATGACCACAAAACCATTTTGCTCCAGAAGCTGCTTCTGCTCCGTGGTCAGTTGAAAAACGCCGTCCACATCCCCGAGGTTTGTCACTTTATCCAGCTCCAGAGGCAAGGAATATACCGGGGCATTGGGAGACAGAGAGAGGGGCTCGGACTGGTAACAGTCCGCCAGGGCAAACTTGGGATTTGATACCTCGCCCCCGGCTACCGAGGGGATGTCAAACTGAGATGGTGCTCCCCCGCGCCCACAGCCGCCGGCAGCGATAGCCCCGGCAAGCAACAGGCTACCCAATATCCTGATTATTTTACCTTTCATTGCCTTCCTCCTTTTCAGCGGCGTAATATCCGCCCCATCACCCATCTAAACACTATAACGAAATTTGCCCCAAAAGGATTAGGGTGGCTACAAAATTACCAGCACTATGCCGCAGATTACCAACGCCGCACCCAGGACCAGCAGCCCGATTAGCAGCTTCCGGTTCATTATAACTCAAGTATACTCCGGAAATGCGGCGAGGGAAAACAAGGGCGGAGCAGCTAGCCGCCTGCTGTCTGAACACTCCCTCCTTTGTCATTGCGAGGAGTCCGTTAGCTAACGGATGACGAAGCAATCTGCTGGCTAATGGATGAGATTGCTTCGCCCGTCGGGTGACGGGCTCGCAATGACAGCCCTGTTATTCCGCCGGCGCTTATATATGATACAAAATTATAACAAAACAATCCCTCGGGAAGATATGTTTTCTATGAACCGGGCTCATGCTAAATTTAATCGGGAAGTACCGGCTCTGGCTCTACCGTCTCCTCGGGGGAAGGGTTCGTGTGGCTTACAGTGGCGCTGTCTTCAGCCACTGAGATATAGAGGTGGTCATACTCTGGTACCCAGATGACATCCTCACAAGAAGGCAACACCCCGGCATTAATGCACCAGGTACCGGTTTTAATTGGCTTTATGGTAGCCTGGAGCTGAACCGGCACATCTTTGGTGATGCTCCCTGTCCATTCAAGGTCTCCGGCAACCAGCTCTAACCCCTGATAGAAATAGATTCTAATCCGGGCATGCGGTGCGTCTGCGGATGACACCACGGTGCAGGTTACCTCGGCTGTCTCGTTTAAGGCAGGAGCATTGGATATAGATAAATTCAACTCCATGATTTCATCTAGCCTCTGCGCCGGTTCCCACCCTCGTTTGGAGCTGAACCATTCTTTGCTCACCAGGGCGGTATCTTCAGATACCCATATGAAAAGGTAGTCTGAGTCTCCA
>CAYHBC010000002.1:14935-23650 GCA_964354775.1 uncultured Dehalococcoidales bacterium | reverse complement strand
TGACCATTTGCAACAATATCGCCGTGCCACGAAAGATTTCCGCTGATTAGCTCAAATCCCCCTGGTAAGATGATTTGAGCGGTGGTATTTGGCGCACCAAAATCTGATGTTGATGTTATAGTGCATGTCAGCTCAGCAGTCTCATTCAACGCCGGCGCGTTGGAGAGCGCTAAATTCACCTCCATGGGGACAGAGGTATTCCCCTCACCCGCACAGCCACCTATGCCCGCCAGACCAATCAGTAGAACTAGACTTATTACTGCCCGCGCCCCTGTTTTCATCATCTACACCTAAAACGGTTTTATCTATATTATATGCCATTGGGGCAAAACAGGCTAATTTAACTCTCCAGCTTGACGAAAGGTAACAAAAAATATAGGCTATTAGCTTAATTTCACTCACAGGGGGATTATTAAATTGTGGTGTCGTGGCATCAGAGGCGCTATTACAGTGCCGGACAATGATAGGAAAAATATTATGACGGCAACGAAAAGGCTTCTTCAAGAGATGCTTGGGGCAAATGGAATTGAAATGGACGACATCACCGCCATCTTCTTTACCACCACGCCTGACCTGAATGCCGAGTTCCCCGCAGCGGCGACCAGGGAGCTGGGATGGTCGCAGCATATCGCCATGCTTTGCGGACATGAAATAAACGTTCCCGGTAGCTTACCCCGCTGCCTGAGAATTCTAATGCTGGTTAATACCGAAAAGAAAGCCGGGGAAATTGCTCATGTTTACCTGGAGGAAGCGCGGAAATTGAAGGAGCAAATTTAGCCCCGGGAGGCAAATCATGATTGTAGTTATGAAAACCGCCTGCACACAGGAGGAAATTGACGGTGTTGTTGCCCGTGTTGAAAAATTTGGGCTGAAGACACACGTCTCCCGGGGGGTAACGCACACCATTATCGGCATACTGGGACAGACCTTTCCCGAGCTCCGGGACAGGCTGGAATTGCTCTCCGGCGTGGAAGAGGTTATCCCCATCAGCAAACCCTATAAACTTGCCAGCCGGGAGTTCCACCCCGAGAACACGGTGATAACGGTAAATGATGTCACTATCGGTGGCGATGAAGTAGTGGTCATGGCTGGTCCTTGCGCCGTGGAAAGCGAAGAGCAACTGCTGGAAACCGCTTTGTCGGTCAAGGCGAGCGGCGCCCGTATATTACGCGGAGGCGCCTTCAAGCCAAGCACCTCGCCCTACAGCTTCCGCGGCTTGGGCGAGGAAGGACTGAAGCTGCTGGCGAAAGCCCGTAAGAAAACAGGAATGCCGCTGATTACCGAGGTCATGTCGCCCAATGATGTTGAACTGGTAGCCAGCTACGCTGATATATTGCAGGTCGGGGCACGAAATATGCAAAACTTCACTCTGCTCGACGAGGTGGGGAAAATAAGGAAACCGGTGATGCTCAAAAGAGGGATGTCCGCCACCATCCAGGAGTGGCTCTTAGCTGCGGAATACATCCTCGCCCAGGGAAATGAACAGCTTATCCTCTGCGAGCGAGGCGTCAGGACCTTTGAAACCTATACCCGCAACACCATGGACGTCAGCGCCATACCGATTATCAAGAAAGTCAGCCACCTGCCAATCATTGCCGACCCCAGCCACGCCACAGGAAAATGGTACCTGGTAACACCGGTGGCGCTTGCCGCTGTCGCCGCCGGCGCTGATGGGATTATGGTCGAGGTCCACCCCAACCCCGACCAGGCGCTCAAGGATGGGGCACAATCTCTTACCTTCGACAACTTCAGTAAACTCATGTCCCAGCTAGCGCCGGTAAGTCAAGCCATCGGCAGAAAGCTCGCCGGCAGCAATGTAAAGACGGGGCGTTAAAGCTTTTCATGACCATTGAACAAGAACTAGCCGACCTTGCTCCTCCAAAAGAAACAGTCCTCACTATTGGCGTCTTTGACGGCGTCCATAAAGGACATCGCCATTTAATTGAAACGCTGATTGCCAAAGCCCGGGAAAAAGGCTTGCTGAGCGGGGTGGTTACCTTTCATCCTCATCCCCAATTGGTATTGCATTCCCCCCCATTAGCCAACGGTCCCTGCCTGATGAATTTAGCCGACAGGGTCAGGGAAATTCGCCAGCTTGGCGTAGAGCTAATCGCCCCGCTATCCTTTACCCCGGAGGTGGCGAAGCTCAGCGCCCAGCAGTTTGTTTCCCTGCTCCAGGAATACCTCAAAATGCGCGGACTGGTAATCGGACCCGATTTTGCCCTGGGGAAGGGACGCCAGGGAAACGCGGGGAAACTTGCTGCTCTGGGGAGAAAAATGGGCTTTTTCGTCCACAATGTCCCCCCCTTTACGGTCAATAACGAGGTGGTGAGCAGCACCCTGGTCCGCCAGGCGCTCGCCCGGGGAGATATGACCAGGGTGAAGGAGCTGATGGGACGCCCCTTCAGCATCACCACCAGAGTCGTCCCCGGCGACAGGCGGGGAAGGACTCTCGGGTTCCCCACCGCCAACTTCGCGGCGACCGGACAACAGATGCTACCCCCCAACGGGGTCTACGCCTCCATCACCCACATAAACGGCAAGAAATTCGCCTCGGCGACAAACATCGGCGTCCGCCCTACCTTCGGGGACGGCGAAAAGACCGTGGAGACCGCGGTCATAGATTACCACGGCGAGCTATACGGCAAGGAGCTCAAGGTGGAATTTATTCAAAAACTGAGGGAGGAAGAGCGGTTCGCCTCTCCCCAGGAGCTAAAGGCTCAAATTGAACGGGATATAAACCAGGCAAGAACAATCCTGACCGGGGAACTGAAATGACAGCTTCAAAATTCCAATCACTGCTCCGGCGAGGCGTAGCCGAAATCACCGTGGAAGAGGAACTGGTGAAGATGCTGGAGTCAGGAAGACGCCTGAAGCTCAAACAGGGGTTTGACCCCAGCGCCCCCGATATTCACCTGGGACATGTAGTCGGACTGAGGAAGCTACGCCAGTTCCAGGAGCTGGGACACCGGATTATCCTCATCGTGGGCGACTGGACCGGGCGAATTGGAGACCCCAGCGGGCAAACCGTCACCCGTCCCATGCTTTCCCTGAAGGAAGTGGAGGCTAATACCCAGACTTATCTGAAGCAGTTCTTCAAGGTAGTGGACAAGGCTAAGACGGAGGTGAGATGGCAGAGCGAATGGTATGACAAGTTCGGGCTGGATGAGGTAATCAAGCTCTCCAGCAAATTCACCATAGCCCAGCTTATGGCGAGGGAGGACTTCAATAAAAGGTTCACCGCGGGCAACCCCATCTCCCTAGCCGAAATGCTCTATCCCCTGCTCCAGGCTTATGATTCCGTGGTCATTGAAGCCGATGTTGAGTTCGGCGGCACCGACCAGAAATTCAACTGCCTCCTGGGCAGGGAACTCCAGCAGATGGCAGGACAGCCGCCGCAGCAGGTCTTCCTCGTGCCCTTGCTAATCGGGACCGACGGCAGGCTGAAGATGAGCAAAAGCCTGGGCAACTACATCGGCATCGCCGAGCCCCCCGGGGAAATATACGGCAAGGTGATGTCCCTCCCCGACCACCTCATCACCGACTATTTCCTCCTGGCAACCGATGTCCCCGACAAGGAAATCGCCGAGCTTACCCGGCAATTGGACGCCCGCTCGGTCAACCCCATGACGCTCAAGAAGAGGCTGGCTTATGAGATTGTGGCTCAATTTCACGGCGCCTCTTCCGCCAGGGAGGCGGAGGAGGAATTCACCCGGGTCTTCCAGCAAAAGGAGCGCCCTGAGGAAATTCCCGAATATACCTTCGCCGCCAGTCCTGCCAAAAACGGGCTTTACCGTATTGACCTCGCCCCCACCCTGGTTAAACAGGGAATAATTAAAAGCAACAGTGAGCTGAAACGCCTCCTGGCACAGGGAGCAGTTGAACTGGATGGCACTAAAATAAGCACCAATGTAGTTACTGCCCGTAACGGCAGCGTCCTCAAGATAGGAAAACACACCTTTGTGCGAATAGCGATTGAGCATCCTCAAAAGGAGGTGTAGCATGCAGCTACGAATACCAGGACCAACACCCTGCCCCCCCGAAGCCCTGAAGGCACTGAGCCGCCAGATGATAAACCATCGCGGCACGGAGTTCGGACAGCTCCTCCAGTCCATAACGGCGAGGCTAAAAGAGGTATTCCAGACCAGGGAAGATGTCCTTTTGCTTACCTGTGCCGGCACCGGCGGTCTGGAAGCAGCTATCGTCAACACCCTGTCGCCGGGCGACGAGGTGCTCGCCTGTTCCTGCGGTGTTTTCGGCGACCGCTTCGCTTCAATCGCCGAACGATACGGCGCCAGGGTAAAGCACCTTGATTTTGAATGGGGCACCGCCGTTGAGCCTGAAGCAGTGCACCAGTCCCTGAAGGCAAACCCCGCCATCAAAGCAGTTCTGGTTACCCACAACGAGACCTCCACCGGGCTGACCAACGACCTGGCAAGCATAAGCTCGGTGGTCAAGGAATTTGATAAGCTGCTCCTCGTTGACGCCGTAAGCAGCCTCAGCTGCATCGACCTGCCCACGGATGCCTGGCGTTGCGATGTGGTGGTAACCGCTTCCCAGAAAGGGTGGATGGTTCCCCCGGGGCTGGTGATGCTCAGCGTGAATAAAAGAGCCTGGGAGGCTCATTCCCAGGCAAAGATGCCCCGGTTCTACCTTGACTTTACCCAGGCTAAAGATTATCTCCAGAAGCAGCAGACTCCCTGGACGCCGGCTATTTCCATCTGCTATGCCCTGGATACCACGCTGGACTTAATGCTGAAGGAAGGACTGCCCAGGGTATTCGCCCGCCACGCCAGGGTAGCCAAGATGGCTAGAGAGGGCATAAAATCGCTGGGGCTATCCCCTTTCACCGATGAAAAGCATGCCTCTAACACGGTTACCGCGGTTAATGCCGCCGGCGCTGTGGATGCGCCCAAGCTGGTCCAAATCCTCAGAGACGAATACGATGTAGTCCTCGCTGGAGGACAGCGCAAGCTGTCGGGGAAAATTTTCCGCATCGGTCACATGGGGCTGGTCAACGAAGCCGACATTAAGATAGTATTAAAGGCAATAGAAAAAGCTCTACCCAAAGCGAGGTGCTAGATGAAGGTGCTAATTGCCGACAAGGTCGCCCAGGAAGGGATAGAAGTTTTAAGCCGCCAGGCTCAAGTTGATGTTAAGCTCAAACTGGAGCCCGGGGAGCTTAAGGAGCTAATTGCGGATTACGACGGTCTCGTTGTGCGCAGCGAGACAAAGGTAACCTCGGAGATAATTGAAGCCGGGAAGAAGCTAAAGGTAATTGGGCGTGCCGGCATCGGGGTGGACAACATTGATGTTGATACCGCCACCAGAAAGGGCATCGTGGTAGTGAATGCGCCCACGGGCAACACCGTGGCTGCCGCCGAGCACACCATTGCCCTGATGCTCGCCCTGGTCCGCAACATCCCCCAGGCTAACGCCCTGTTGAAATCGGGGATATGGCAGAAAAGCAAGCTGATGGGCACCGAACTCAGGAACAAGACCCTGGGGATTATCGGTCTGGGCAACGTCGGCTCCGAGGTAGCCAAGAGAGCCCGCGGATTTGAAATGCGCATTATCGTCTACGACCCCTTCGTCTCCCCGCATTACGCCCGGAGTCTAAAGGCGGAGCTCGTTTCCCTGGAGCAACTGCTCGGTGAAGCCGACTTCGTTACCCTGCATGCCCCGCTGACGCCAGCCACCAGGAAATTAATTGGCGCCAAGGAACTGGCAAAAATGAAGCCCTCAGCCCGTATCATCAATTGCGCCCGCGGGGGCTTGATTGACGAAGGAGCCCTGGTCAAGGCAATTGACCAGGAAAAGCTCGCCGGCGCCGCCTTTGATGTCTTCAGCACCGAGCCAACGACGGACAGCATCCTGTTCAAAAGCGATAAAATAATCGTTACTCCCCACCTCGGCGCCTCCACCGTTGAAGCCCAGGTAAACGTCGCCCAGGATGTTGCCGAGCAGGTGTTAGCGGTCCTCAACGGGGAATTCAGCAAATACGCCGTCAACGTGCCTCATATCCTCCCTGAACTGCTGCCGTTCCTGAAAGTGGCTTCGCTAATTGGCAACTTCGTCAGCCAGCTAATGGAAGGGCAGATAACCAATACGCATATCAAATACAGCGGCGGAATTACCAACTATGACTTGAGCCCGGTAAAGATGTCCATCCTCAGCGGACTGCTCCGGCAGGTGACCGAAGAGAGGATAAACCTGGTCAATGCCAGCCTCTTTGCCACCCAGCGGGGCTTGAAAATCAGCGAGGAAAAGGATGTGCTCTGTCAAAACTACCACGACCTGCTTACCCTGACCGTTAACACCGATGTGGAGACCATTACCATATCGGGAACTGTTAGAGATAACGAGACTCATATCGTCCAGATTAATGACTTCTGGATGGACATAACGCCACGGGAAGGCTATCTCCTCCTCTGCACTCATCTCGACGCTCCGGGTCGCCTTGGCGCTATCGGGACCATACTCGGTAAAGCCAACATCAATATCAGCGCAATGCACTCCAGCCGGCAGGAGCGGAGAGGAAAGCAGCTCACCATTTTAGCTCTGGATGAACCGCTCACCGAGGAAGAGCGAAACGAAATCCTGGCACTGCCCGATGTCTATACCGCTAAGGTGGTTAAAAATATAGTTACCACAGAGGATTAATAACCAGCCCGGCGGGAACTTTAGGATAAAAGTAAGTTGATTTCCGCGGCATTCTTTCGCCGGCATCAGCCACCGCCTTGACCATCTCCACTCCCGGCGGCTGGATAATAAAGGCGAGCTGATAATTCCCCTCCGTTACCTCCCGGTAAGCCTGGGCAATATCAATGGTGTAGCCAATATCGGCTTCATTAATCGCAGTCCCGAAGATTTTCTCCAGGACAAGGTGATTAAGAATGCTGACACCAAGCCGGTTATAAGCCTGAGAGCGAGACCGGGGCATCGCCCTTTCAATGGATACGCCGGGACGCTGCCGCAGCACTGTTAACGCCCCGCCCTCCAGTCCCAGGACTCCGATGACGAGCCCCTCTTCGCCGTCAGCCTGTCGGGCGGGTCTTAACTTGCGGAGCCCATCAGCTAAATCAGCCTTTCCGCCAGCCAGCGGAACCGTCTCCACGGTAAACAAGTCCTCGACCTGCGGGATTAGCCTTGCCCGGGCATCCACCGCTATGCCCCGCACCAGCCTGTGGAGGGGTAAAATGACCAGCCCGGGGTCGGAAAATGCCGCCAGGGACACCATTATGTAGTCAAAGGCATCGTCGCCAGAGGGAGAGGCAAGCCCTTCCCTTCTTTCCCGCTGATATGCCAGCGCCATCTCGTAGCGATGATGTCCGTCAGCTACATAGAAGGACAACTTAGATAAAAGGTCGCTGATTCGGCGGACCAGCCGGGGCTCATCTATCGCCCAGATGAGGTGTTGCTCAGCGGAATCGTTTATCACCAGCGGCGGACGGTATTGCGTTACCGAGGACAATATCTCAGCGATTTTACCCTTCCGGTCCTGGTAGAGGGCAAGTATGGGACTGAAGGCAGCCTGGCAGGCTCGTAATAGCTCAAGCCTGTCCTGCTTAACCTTGGAAGATGTCTCTTCATGAGGATACACGCCTTCGCCCCAGGGCGCCAGCTTGACCCGGCTCATAAGCTCACGCCTCCTCATCCTTCCCCGGTAAGTGAAGTAATGGTCGTGGAGATAAAAGGCAGCCGGGCTATCCATCTGAAGAGTTTTCTCGTCGAGCCAGGTCCTGAAGGTTACCGCGGCTCGACCATACACCGTCTGGAGGCTCTCGTTACCCTGTTGAGCCGGGAGCTCAAGGCGGATGGCGTTGTAATCGCTCTGGCGGTAGTAGGACTTCTGCTGCTCCGGAGTAATCACATCAAACGGAGGGCAAATAACCGCCCCTAAATTGGAGACCTTCTCACTGGCGTAACGTATACCGGGGAACGGCTTAACTTGAGTCATCCGGGCAGGACTACCCTTGAAGCAGCTCGGCAACTACCTCGCTCACTTCCTTGCCTCCGGCTTTACCTTTAAGCTGGGGCATGAGCTGAGACATAACTCTGCCCTTGTCCTTGGCTTCCTTAGCTCCAACCATTTCAATTACCTGCCGGGCTCGGGCGATAATCTCCTCGCGAGTCATCGGCTGGGGAAGATATTCCAGAATAATGGCTAGCTCCGCCTCCTCCTGAGCCACAAGGTCGCTGCGGTTTCCCCGCTTAAAAGCCTCAATGCTTTCCCTCCGCTGTTTTGCCTCTCCGGTGAGAATATCAATGATTTTGTCATCGTCAACGGGCTTTCCCTGGGCAATCTCGGTATTTTTCATCCTTGCCAGGAGCAACCGTAATGTGGAGACTCGTATCTTGTCCTGCTGTTTGACCGCTCGGTGCAGGTCTTCTCTTATCCTCTCCTCTGGCGTCACCGCGGTCCTCTCATGCTCTTCCGCTTCTTTACCGCTTCCTTCCTCTTGTTTACCTCGCTGGGCTTCTCGTAATACTTCCGACGGCGAACCTCAGCTAAAATGCGGTCCTGCTGCACCCTTTTATTGAACCGGCGCAGCAAGCTCTCAAAACTCTCTCCCGAGCCAAGCTTTACTTCAGCCATATTCCTACGAAAGTTACATTGTATTAGGTAACTCCAGCCGTGTCAAGGAATAAACTTTTTTGCCTCAAGCGCCGCCGGGGGACAGGGCAAAGCTGTAGTTGCCCGTTGGCTAACGG
>CAYHBC010000002.1:0-14835 GCA_964354775.1 uncultured Dehalococcoidales bacterium | reverse complement strand
CCGTTGGCTAACGGATGGGCAGCTACAAAATCTTTTTAAGCCCGAAGTAATGGGAAGCTATATCGGCGCCGTAACTATCACCGCTGTGCCCTTACCTGATAAGGTAGTTGCATGCTGAAAAGGAACTGATTAAGGGAGCTTTCCCCCTGAGGTCGCCGGTGTAGAGGGGGCTTGCCTGCTCCTGCGGCCGGCGTGAGCTATGAGGGAGTTTTCCCCACCCTCACCCACAACCTCTCGCCGTCGGTGATGAACTCAACGGTGCCGTCCTCGTCAGTGCGGTAGACCTTTTCCTTTCCTACCTTCTCCTCCAGCCTCTCCACCGTCTCATTGCGGGGATGCCCGAAGGTATTATTCCCCACCGGGATTACCGCCGCCTGAGGGTCAACCACCGCCAGAAACTGCCCGGTGGTGGAGGAGTTGCTGCCGTGGTGGGCGACCTTCAAAACCGTGCTTTGCAAGCCCGGGCGCTCCTTGATAAGCTCAAACTCGCCGTCCCACCTGATGTCGGCGGTAAATAGAAAGCTCACCTCGCCCCACTCCAGCCTCAGCACCACTCCGTTGTTGTCCACATCGTCGCTGGTCCCCTGAAAAAGCTCCTCGGGAGGACCAAGCACCTCCAGCTTAATCCCGCCGCCCAAATCAACCTCCTGCCCCGCTGTGGCTCTATCGCGCCTGGCTCCGCTCTCGTTGACGCTACTGTTCCACTCCTGGTACACCGTGGTGTTGTAAGAGATGCCGGACTCAACCACCTGCTTCACTTCATACCTCTTGAGCACCTCCACCAGCCCGGCAAGGTGGTCCACCTGAGGCTGGGTGGAGACCACCAGGTCTATCGTCCTGTCCCAGAAGGAGAGCCTTTCGCCCAGCTCCAGGTTCAGCGCCTTGGGGCTGGGACCGCCGTCAATGAGGATATTCTGATGATTGGGCGTCTGCACCAGTATGGCGTCTCCCTGCCCGACATCAAGGAAGCTTACATGGAGCTTATCGTCGGGCAGGGTGAGGACTACCGCCCAGACCAGCACAACCGCCACTAAAAGGGGCAAAATGAGCCACTTTAGAGCCGAACGACGGGAAAATTCAGCCACCTTCAACCATTCCTTCGTCCTGCCCGCCGGGAAAAGACAGCAATCAATTGCTTTTCATAGCCAAGACAGGCCACGAGCACCGCCAGCACGAGATAATATGCCACCACCAGCCAGGAAGGAACAGCCACCGGGAAAGAGGCGGACGGCAGGGCATCAAAGCCCCGGACCACCAGAATAAAGTAGCTCAAAAACACCCAGGCAATCCAGCCGAGGACCTGGGCGGCAGCGGCGGCGAACAAGCCCATAAAGGCAACCGCCGCCGAGATAACAATGATAGGGGGCAGGGCGGGCAGGGAAAGAAAAGTCGCCGGAATGCCGACCACGGAGGCGACGCCGAAGTAGTAGGCGACAAGCGGCCAGACGGCGACGATAGCCGACAGGGTCACTGCAATGCTGTCGGAAAGAACGCTCACCGCCTCCACAACCCTACCCCGGTATCGGAACAGCCGGGCAACGCCCTCCCTCCCCAGAGCCCGGAAATGAGGATAGAGGAGAATAAGCCCGGCCATGGCTAAGAAGCTGAGCTGGAAGGAAGCGCTCCACAAAACACCGGGCTGGACCGCCACCATCACCGCAGCGGCAAAAGCCAGGGCGGTAATGGCGCTCTTCTGCCTTCCCAGATATTCACCTATCAGGAATAAGCTCCCCATTATGGCGGCGCGGACCACCGGCGCATTCATTCCGGTAAGCAGAGCGTAAATCCAGATGGCGACAAGGGTAAGCCAGATATATCCCGGGCGACGCTTGCCCAGGATAAAGGCTAAAAAGCTGAGCAGAATGCCGATGACGATGGTGATATTCACCCCGGAGATGGCTAATATGTGCGCCGTGCCGGTCCTGGAAAACGCCTGACTCAGGGAATAGGGGATGTTGCTCCTGATGCCGAGCAGGATGCCTTGAGCCAGCGAGGCCTGCGGCTCAGGCAGAGCCCGGGCAAGGGAGTCCGAGAGGCTCTCCCTGAAGGAGTAAAGCCACTCCAGGGGCTTAAACCCCCGGCCCTCGTCCAGGACTTCTATCCCGGGATAATAGCTGACGGAGTAAATTCCCTGGTGCTCCAGGTAGCTTTTATAATCAAAATCCCCGAATACCGGAGGGGCACTCAGGTTCCCCCTTACCCGGAGCACGTCCCCGTAATGATATTGGGGATACCGCGCCACTTTAACCAGGACATCGCCCGATACTTCCTCATCACTTACATTTATACTGGTGGCGGAAACGGTGAGCAGGGAACAGCTGTCCCTGACATCGGGGGCTTCCTTCACCATCCCCTGAATTTCCACTATCCCCCGCCCGTTATAAGAACAAAGGGAGTGCTCGTCGGGCTGGCTTGAGGGAAAGCAAAGGACTCCGCCAACAAAGGCGAAAAGGCATAGCCCCGCCGCTATCAAGTCCTTCCTCACCCGGGGCAGGAGGGGAATAACGAGGAAGGGAATAACCCCCAGGGAAATAACGGCTGGCGGGAGGCTGGCTCTTGAGCCGGCAAAAATCCCCGCTATCCAGGCACAGCTAATATAAAGAAGCCACATAGGAAAGCCTTTGCTAGTCCACTACGGTTACCTTGTCCTTTATCTCCGCGAATGTCCCCTCGCCGATGCCTTCAACCTTGAGCAGGTCTTCAATCCGCCTGAACTCGCCATTCTCCTCACGGTAAGCCACGATAGCCCCAGCCCGGACCTCGCCTATCCCCGGCAGGGCGGCAAGGAGCCAGGCTTCGGCGCGGTTGATGTCCACCTTCTGGGAAGACTGCCTTTCCTCTTCCTCAAGGACATAGAGCTTAACGAATTTCAGGTCAGCGCCAGCTTCAACGCCGGCGTCGGAAAGAAGCCCCGGTATGGTATCGCCTTCCCTGAGGGGATAGATGCCAGGGTTGACCACATCGCCGCCGATGTAAATCTCGCCGCTCGGCTGGGGAAGCGCGGCGGAAGACAGCACCAGCTCCTCGGGCTGGACTCTGTCGCGGTTGATTAGCAGCCTGACGCCGCCAGCTATAAGGATAATGACCAGGGAAACCACGATGAAGAGGTAAAATCTATCTGCCTGGCTCATAGCGCAACTCCTTTCCCGGACCTCGCCTTCTGCCATTCAGAATGACAACCCGGCATTTCAATGATAAGATTTTTATATGGCGAAAAGCCCGGGTATATCCATCACCAACCGCAAAGCTTACCACGACTACCACATTGAGGAAAGGCTTGAGGCAGGCATCGTGCTCAAGGGCTCGGAAATCAAGTCAATAAGGGCGGGAAAGGTAAGCCTGCAGGACGCCTATGCCCGGCTGGAAAAGGGAGAGCTCTGGCTGTTCAACAGCCACATCGCCCCCTATGACGCCGCAAGCTACACCACTCACCAGCCGACCCGTCCCCGCAAGCTCCTGCTCCACAAAAAAGAGGTCGAGAGAGTCAAGGGCAGGGTGCTGCAGCGCGGTTTGACTTTAGTGCCTCTCAAGCTGTATATTAAGCATGGGATTGCCAAGGTTGAGCTGGGCGTCGCCCGGGGGAAGAAGGCTTACGACAAGCGCGAAGCCATCGCCCGGCGGGACACCCAAAGGCAGATAGAGCGAGCCCTCAAGCAAAAGGGATAAGAGGAAGAGGGGAAAGGAGGTAAAGTTTTTCAGCAATTCGGGGGCGCGTGGATTCGACATGGGAAGGCCTACAGAATTGCAAGCTGAGGTGCCATTAACCTCATAAAACAAATGGCAGAAAACAAATGCCGAACCAATTGCAGCTTAACTAAAGCTACACATCCACCCCGACCTCTCCTCGAAGGTTGGGACGGGATGTCAAAAAAAGTCGAGGTGCTCCAGTCCCGATGTCGATAGGGACTGGCTAAGAAAAAATCGACTGGCTTGACTGGACTCGGCCGGCAGATGAAAGTTGAAGCGAGATAAAAGGAGCCGGCTAAGCTTGTAGGATATTCTGGCAACCTCCTTATGGACGGGGAGTTCGACTCTCCCCCGCCTCCACCACACCCATCCACTTTCAAGGGTCACTGTGGTATAATAATGTTGCTTCGCTTACCACGAAGCTCATACCGGGCGAGGAAGGCGCAATATGGAAAACAGAGGGTTGAGGTATATCTACAAGCTGATAATAAGCCTTGTCGCCTGCCTGTCGGCGGGTCTTATCGGCTCAATCTTCACCACTCCGGCAATCCCGACATGGTATGCCGCCCTGGAGAAACCGGCTTTTACTCCGCCGAACTGGCTCTTCGCCCCTGCCTGGATTACCCTTTATATCCTGATGGGTATAGCGGCGTCCATCGTGTGGCGGAGAGGTCTGGGCGACCGCCAGGTCAGAACAGCGCTGGGCATATTCCTCGTCCAGCTGGTCCTGAACGCCCTGTGGTCGGCGGCGTTCTTCGGACTCAGGTCCCCGCTCTACGGGGTTATCGTAATCGCCGCCCTCTGGATGGCGCTCCTTATCACCCTAATCAAGTTCTTCCGGATATCGACCCTCTCAGGAGCGCTCCTTATTCCCTACATAAGCTGGGTAACCTTCGCCGCGGCATTGAACGCAGCGATTCTCATCCTGAATAGATAAATCCCCCTTGTCCCTCAGGGGTGCTTGAAGCCCGACGGGGTAAAGGTTATAATATACAATAGAAGGCGCAGGGAGGAAGTGCGGCTGAATTCTGTGTTCTCTAAAACACCGCAGTAACCACCTTCCGGAGTTAAAGATAAAAAAAGGAGGACAGGAAAACGAAGGAAGTCGTCATTGTCAGCGGGGCAAGAACAGCAATCGGCACCTTCGGTGGCTCTTTACGAGATATTCCCGTCGTTGAGCTAGGAAGCCTGGTAATCCGGGAGGCGCTTAAACGAGCCGGTTTAAGACCGAAGCCCAGCCCCAAACTCCTGAGCCTCGGTCCACATCCTCCCGGGGGAGAGGGAATAGCCGAGGTGGAGAGAAAATATTATAGCTGGGACCCCGCCTTAACCGAGGTCCAGGTGGACGAGGTGATTATGGGAAATACCCTCCAGGGCGGACAGGGACAAAATACCGCCCGCCAGGCTGCCCTTTGCGCCGGGATGCCTAAAGAGACGCCAGCTTACACGGTGAACAAAGTCTGCGCCTCAGGGCTAAAAGCAATCACCCTGGGAGCCGAAGCAATAATGCTCGATGAAACCGAGATTGTGGTTGCCGGGGGGATGGAGAATATGAGTCACTGCCCCTATGTCCTTCCCAAAGCTCGCTGGGGCTACCGGATGAGCATTACCACCAAGGGAGACATAATCGACCTCCTGGTTCTTGATGGACTGTGGGAGGCATTCTACAACTACCATGTGGGCAACACCGCGGAGAACATCGCCTCCCGATACAATATAAGCCGGCAGGAACAGGACGAGGTAGGGTTTATGAGCCACCAGCGCGCCAAGGCGGCAATTCGGGAGGGGATCTTCAAAGAGGAGATTGTTCCTGTACCCGTCCCCCAGAGAAAAGGCGGTCCCCCGATTCAGTTTGATACCGACGAACGCCCCATGGATACCAGCCTGGAAAGAATGGCTCTCCTCCCACCGGTGTTCCAGAGAAATGGAACGGTTACCGCAGGCAACTCCTCGGGCATCAACGACGCCGCAGCAGCAGTCGTTCTTATGTCAAGTAATAAGGCTAAATCGCTGGGACTTACCCCCAGGGTGACCATCAAGTCCTGTGCCTCCGGAGCGGTAGACCCGGCTTACATGGGACTGGGACCCATACCGGCAATCAGAAAGGCGCTTAAAAAAGCCAAGCTCACCATCAAAGACATGGATGTTATTGAACTCAACGAGGCTTTCGCCGCCCAGATTATCGCCTGTATGAGAGAGCTGGATATAAGCTGGGACAATACCAATCCCCACGGCAGCGGCATTTCCCTGGGACATCCCATCGGCGCCACCGGAGCAAGGCTGGTGGTTACCACGATGCACGATATGCAGCGAAGAAAGCTGCGTTACGGGCTGGTGGCTATGCCTGTCGGCGGCGGACAGGGTATGGCGGCAGTCCTGGAAAGACCGATATAGTCACCCCCCTTTTTTCCGGTAGTCAGGACACCAGACAGCGTTGGGGCGCTCGGGGCGGTTACAGGCGCTCCGCCAGTCCCACATACAGCTATCACAGAGGATAATATTCCTGCCCAGCGCCTTCTTTATTTTCAGCTTGATTTTGTATGCCCAGCCTGGACCTTCAGCGCTCACCGCAAAATGTCGTTACATTTCCTTAGACAGCGTGGCGAGAAATTCAGCGTTACTCTTCGTCTTGGCCAGTCTCCCCATCAACCTCTCGGTAGCCTCTTCGGGGCTGGGAGAATCATCAGCCAGCATAGAGACTATCCGCCTAAGCAGCCACACCTGTTTTACCGTTTCTTCGCCTAACAGGAGCTCCTCCCGCCTCGTTCCACTGGGAATTATGTTTATCGCCGGGAAGACTCTCTTCTCGGCTAACCTTCTATCCAGGTGAAGCTCCATATTCCCCGTTCCCTTGAACTCCTCATATATGAGGTCGTCCATGCGGCTGCCGGTGTCCACCAGGCAGGTAGCGATAACGGTCAGGCTGCCGCCCTCCTGGGTATTACGCGCCGTGCCGAAGAACCGCTTCGGGGGATAGAGCGCTGCCGAGTCAATGCCTCCGGACAGGGTGCGCCCGCTGGTGGGCATGGCTAAATTGTAAGCCCGGGTAAGACGGGTAATGCCGTCAAGGAGAATAACCACATCCTTACTCAGTTCAACCAGCCTTTTCGCCCTCTCCAGGGCTAACTCCGCCACGCGGGTCTGGTTCTCCACCGGCTCGTCAAAGGTAGCGGCGATAACCTCGGCTTTCACCGACCTTTTCATATCGGTGACCTCCTCCGGTCTTTCCCCTATCAAGCAGACCATGAGGTGAATATCGTTGTAATTCACCGTGATGGCGTTAGCGATTTTCTTGAGGAGCACCGTCTTGCCCGCTTTAGGCGGTGAGACTATGAGCCCTCTCTGCCCCCGGCCTATGGGAGCCACCATGTTAATCAGCCTGGTGGACAGCTCCTCCGGGGTGGTCTCCAGATTAATCATCTTGTCGGGGAAGGTAGGCGTCAGCGAACCGAAATTGGAGCGCCCACGGACCGCCTCGGGGTCAAGCTCGTTAACGTTTTCCACCCGGAGCAGACCATAATACTTCTCGCTGTTCTTAGGAGCTCGGGCTTCTCCACAAATATAATCGCCGTTCTTCAGGTTGAAGCGGCGGACCTGAGAATTGGATACATAGATATCGTTGGCACCCCGCAAAAAGCTGCCCTGACGCAGGAAACCGTAACCTTCGTTCATAATTTCCAATACTCCGCTGATAAATACATTGCCCTGCTGCACCGCTTGAGATTGCAGAATTTGAAGGACGAGCTCCGCCTTTTTCAGCGAGGAGTATCCGGTGACGCCACATTCCTTGGCTATCACCTCCAGCTCATCGCGGGTTTTGTCTTCCAGCTCAGTCATATTTCCCATGGCAACCCCCTTATTCGTTAGCTCACGGATTCATCACCTTTGTCCAGTCATCCTTGAATTTCTTAACTCCGATATCGGTCAAGGGATGCTGTATCATCTGCATCAGCACCTTGTAGGGCACGGTGGCGATATGCGCCCCGACCTTCGCCGCCACCACGCAATGCTGGGGATGCCTGATGCTCGCCGCTATTACCTGGGTGGCGCTAATCTGGTAGAGCCGCAGGAACTGAACGATGTCCTCTACCAGCTTCATGCCGTCCTCGCCAATATCATCAAGCCGACCCACAAAAGGGCTGATAAAGCTGGCTCCGGCGGCTACCCCCAGCAAAGCCTGGTTTAAGGAAAAGCACAGGGTGAAGTTTACTTTAATGCCCTCTTTAGACAACACCGAGGTAGCCTCCACTCCCTCCAGGTTAGCCGGTATCTTGACTACAATATTGTCAGCCCATTTAGCTATTTTCCTGGCTTCAACAATCATCCCCCGGGCATCCTGACTTAACACCTCGGTGGACACCTCCCCGGGAACGATGGAGCATATCTTCTGAACCAATTTCCGATAATCGACCTTCCCCTCCTGCGACACCAGGCTGGGGTTGGTGGTCACCCCGGTAATCACGCCTAACTTTACCCCCTGCCGGATGTGCTCTATATTAGCGGTATCTAAAAATAAACGCATTTTCTTACCTCAACGGCAGGATTTTCTGAGCGCCTTCCACGAGCGTCTCCTTAGCTACTTTAATAAAGTCCAGGAAAAGGGGATGAGGACAATCAGGACGAGACTTGAATTCAGGATGAAACTGGCAGGCAACCATCCAGGGATGCTCCTTCAGCTCCACGATTTCCACCAAATCTCCATCGGGCGAAAGCCCGCTAAAAGTAAGCCCCTTTTTGCCCAACGGCTCCCGAAACTTGTTATTAAACTCAAAGCGATGGCGATGCCTCTCATAGGCTATCTCACTACCATAAGCCCGGGCAGCCTTCGTCCCCGCCACCAGATAACAGGGGTAAGTCCCCAGACGCATTGTCCCGCCCTTCTGGTCAATATCACGCTGCTCCGGCAGCAGGTCAATCACCGGATAAGGAGTATCGGTATCAAATTCAGTAGAGTTGACCTTCCCATTATGGAACACCTGGCGTCCAAATTCAATAACCATAACCTGCATGCCAAGACACAAGCCCAGGTAAGGAACCTCATTTTGCCGGGCGAACCTGGCTGTCTCTATCATCCCCTCAATGCCTCTACCACCGAAGCCGCCGGGCACCACCACCCCCTGGACCTGCCTCAGCTTGCTGTCATTACCGTTATCCAGCCCCTCCGAGCTGAGCCATTCTATCCGCACCCCTAGATTGTGAGCCAGAGCGGCATGGCATAATGCTTCCCGCACCGAGTAATAGGCATCCTTGAGCTCCACATACTTCCCCACCAGACCAATAACCACCGGCTCTTTAGGAGCTTTTACCCTGGCTACCATATTCCGCCAATCAGCCAGGTCAGCTTTCCCGGCTTCCAGTCCGAGGCGGGCAACTATGAAATCCCCCAACCCGCACTCCTCTAGCATCAAGGGCACCTCGTAAATGGTCTCGCCGGTAACCAGGGGAATGACCGCCTCTTTAGGCACATCGCAGAAAAGCGCTATCTTGTCCTTTATTCCCTGCGATATCTCCTTATCGCTGCGGCAGAGGATGGCATCGGGCTGAATTCCGATTCTCCTCAGCTCGTTGACGCTGTGCTGTGTGGGCTTGGTCTTCACCTCGTCGGTGGCGGCAATGTAAGGCAAAAAGGTAACATGGATATACAGCACATTGTCCCTGCCCTCTTCCCCCCGCATCTGGCGAATGGCTTCCAGGAAGGGCTGACCCTCAATATCGCCCACCGTGCCCCCAACCTCCACTATGACCACATCGGCACCGGATATCTCCGCCACCTGCCTGATGCGCCTTTTTATCTCGTTGGTCACATGGGGCACTATCTGGATAGTGCCGCCCAGGAAATCGCCTCTCCTTTCACCAGCGATAACGGCGGAGTATACCTCGCCTGAAGTAACATTTGATGCCCGGGTTAGCTCCACTCCGATAAACCTCTCGTAATGCCCCAGGTCCAAATCTGTTTCAGCGCCGTCCTGGGTGACGAATACCTCCCCATGCTGATAGGGAGACATCGTCCCCGGGTCAACGTTAAGATAAGGGTCGAGCTTTTGCACCGAAACACTGACCGAGCGACTTTTCAATATCCGACCAATAGAAGCTACTGATATACCCTTGCCCACAGAACTAACTACACCACCGGTAACAAAGATATACTTAGCCACCGTTCATCACGAACTTGTTACGAAATAAGATATGGTCACAACAGTATGTGGCAAACCGAGTTTCTTTTATTATACGCACTGAGGAGCAAGTTTGTCAAGAATTGCGCTTTAGACGACTGGTGATACCTTTTTTGTTCCCCGGGCTAACAAGGGAGATTGCCACGCCCGTCAGAGGACGGGCTCGCAATGACACCCCCTTTTGTCATTGCGAGGAGTCCGTCAGGTGACGGACGACGAAGCAATCTAAAGTGGCGGGGGATGCCCGGTATTTCTAACTAGGTTGACCCGAGCGCCAGATTGCAGTAAAATGTCCCCGGCTAAAGAAGATGCGAATAACCGGCGGCAAAGCCCGGGGAATACAGCTAAAAACGCTTCAGAGACAGTCGTTGCGCCCCACCACCGATTTGGTAAGAGAGGCAATTTTCTCCATCCTTCAGAACATGCCTGCTGACTGGGAACGCATTGCCGACCTCTATGCCGGCACCGGCGCTCTGGGCATTGAGGCTTTGAGCCGCGATGCCCAATGGGTTGATTTTGTGGAGCAGAGCAAAAAATGCTGTGACCTCATTAAATATAATCTGGAAAAGACGGGAACCGGGGATAGAGCCCATGTTTATTGCTGCAGTGTAAAGCGGGCTATTACCTTCCTGGACAGTAACTACGATATTATTTTCCTTGACCCTCCCTACTCCCTCTCGTCCCTGGACAGTGTGCTGACAAGCATTGCCGGCTCAGAGTTAATAGGAGCTAACTCCATTGTAGTGCTCTGCCATACGAAACGCTTTTCACCAAGCCCTGTATATGATAAACTATGCCTTACGAAGCAGTTTCACTATGGCGATACATTTATCTCTACGTTTCGGGGAGGCAAACCATGGCAATAGCGGTATATCCTGGCACCTTTGACCCCATAACCAATGGGCATCTGGATATCATCACCCGTGCTGCCACCTTATTTGATAAACTGATTGTGGCTGTCTACGCTAAACCCGAGAAACAAATCCTCTTCACCTCTGAAGAGAGAGTGGCTTTAGCTGAAAAAGCGGTAGCTAACCTGGGCAATGTTTGTGTTAAGTCCTATTTTGGACTCACCGTGGAATTCATCCACAGCGTCGGGGGGAAAATCATGGTCCGGGGACTGCGGGTAGGCTCAGATTTTGAGGCTGAGTTTGAAATGGAGATGATGAACAAGAAGCTGGCGCCGGATATAGAAGTTATTTGTCTCATGGCAAGCCCGGAGTATCAATGCCTGAGCTCAAAGCTGATAAAGGAGGTAGCCGAGCTTCAAGGCTGCCTTAAGGGTCTGGTTCCCGACCATGTTGCTGTTGCCCTGGGGAAAAAATTATCCCTGGGACGCTCTAAAGCCCCGGCGGGAAAGACGGCGTATTGAAGCAAAATTTCTCTTGGCAATAAGGAGGTAACAAAAGAATGGCCTACAAAATTACCGACGAATGTATTAGCTGCGGTGCCTGCGAATCGGAATGTAAGAACGAAGCCATAAGCGAAGGCGAGACAATTTATGTTATCTCGCCCGATAAATGCACCGAGTGTGTCGGGTGGTTTGATGCCTCTAAGTGTGCCGAGGTTTGCCCCGTAGACGCCTGTGTGCCTGACCCCAAGCACAAGGAGACCCGGGAACAGCTCCTGGAGAAGTGGCAGAAGCTACATCCCGGCGAGACTCCCAAGGCTTAGGTAAAGCCGTCACCACCCAAAAGCCCCGTTAACGAAAAGCAAAAAGCCGTTTGCCGTATGCCGGTATATCTTTTAGCTGCCTTAAGAGCGAGCGGTCGCTGTAAGCCCTTATGCTAACATAGCAATCGCCGCAGCAGTTGGCTCGCGAAAATCCCTTTATCATCTCTTTTACGCTGGAATATTTCTGGCGATGATGGGCACAGGGAACAAAGGCTCCGTCAGGCATTACCACGAGAAATCTTATCCCCGCTTTGCACCCCGCCATATACCCCCCCTGCTCAAAGAACTTCAAGGTATCCCGGAGCTCGGCTGGGGGGTTAACTATATGGTTGGTCTGCTTTTGCAGCTCTAAAAGCCCGGAAACAGCTTTACGCAGCGTCTCTAGCTCCACTTCAGTATCAAGACAATAATCTTTACTGCCCGTCCGCCGGCTGGTGTAGGCGCTGTAGGATATACATACCCCCCAATCCATAGCCTTTTTTGCCACCGGCAGGATAGAGCCCAGGTTACTCCGGGTTATAACCGTGTTTAAAATGATATTCCGGTAGCCGAACTTCGCCAGCCGGGGAATCGTCCGCTCCAACCGCTCATAGAGCCCGGGGTGCCTCCGAAAGTCATCGTGCCTCTTATCGGGAAAATCAAGCGAGACCGAAAACTGGTTCACCCCGGCTTCACAAAGCTTAAGATATTTATCCTCACTTAGCAGCACCCCGTTGGTGACAAATATCATATAAGGCAGCCCGCCAGGCTGCTTAATGGCTTTCACCACCTCCATTATATCGCGGCGGAGAAGCGGCTCGCCGCCGGAGATTTGCACTACGGGCGGGTCCAGGAGCCGGGTTATCCTCTCATACTCCGCAGGTGGAATTTGCTCCTCGTCCTTTACCACTCCGCCGAGGTCGCAATGGCAGCAGTTGCAATTGCAGGAAAGGGTAACCTCGTAAGAAAGCACCAGAGGGCGGTGGGTGATATGGTTCCATATCCCTTTCCCGGCAAGCTTGAGAGCCTGTGATACCGAAAAATTTGCCATTCCCCAAATTCCTATTTGAAGCCGACCACCACGCAGTTATCCAGCCTTGAAGGATATACCAGCGTCATTTTATTCATAATATCGCCTAAAACAGCGCCGGGATGAAGCAAAGCTCTCAGCGGCTGATACAGCCTCGCCTCCTTCAGCAGCGGTATAAATAGCATGAGCAAACTAATGGACTCCCGGTAGTTCACCGAAGACAAATCCCTGAATCCCGCATTCCCCAGAATATTCATAAGGCTACCGGTGGTAAATTGATTAAGGTGAACCCTTCTTATATTCCACCATTTTCGGCGCAGGATTTTCGCGGGTATCCCCCCAATGTCCGGCGTGGAGACGACCACCAGCCCTCCCGGTTTAAGCACCCGATAAACTTCTTTAAGAGCCATAAGCGGTTGGGGAAGGTGCTCCAGCACCTGCCACAAGGTGACCACATCAAAATAGTCCCCCGCAAATCGCATCTCTTCAAAGGGTCCTCTTTCTACATCCAGACCGAATTCCGTTCGGGCATACCTGGCGGCATTCAGCGATAACTCTACTCCCTTGGTAATATACCCTGCCCTGGAGGCACCAAAGAGGAAAAAACCTTCTCCACAACCCATATCAAGCAGCCGGGTATTACCGTTATATTTCTGGATTAATTCCACCTGCGCCCGGGCGGCACGCAAACGGCTTCCCCGGATAATAGCGACATCGCCGTTCTTCATTTCAGAATAGTGGCTGTTGATTTGAGCTGCTTTCTCAATGGGGTTCACATATGTAAGCTGGCAATTCCGACACCGGACATGCCTTCCGTATTTACCTCCCGGCAGCATATAAACAGTGCCCACACCCTCTTCAAGCTCGCTTTCCCCAATACTGGAGTTGAATAGCACCTCAAAGTCATCTGCCCCGCAGCTAGGGCAGTGGCGATATTCAAGCATCGCTCTCATTATATTTTATAGCCTTCTTAAAGTCGCTGGGCTTTTTCGTAAGCCGCCACAACAGCCTCAAGAATACTGGACCGGAAGCCTCCCTTTTCCAGCTGAGCCAGAGCCGCAGCAGTCGTCCCCCCGGGCGAGGTAACCATATTCCTCAACTCGGCGGGGTGCTTTCCCACCTTTTGAACCATCTCGGTAGAGCCCAGTATGGTCTGGAGCGCCAGTTCCTGAGCCTCCTTGCAAGACAAGCCGATATTGACCCCGGCATCGGTAAGCGCCTCAATGAATAGAAAAACATAAGCCGGACCGCTACCGCTTAAAGCCGTAGCCATATTTATATACTTCTCGTCGGCAAAATAGATTTCCTTGCCCAGGGCACTGAGAATAGAGCGGGCTATTTTCTTATGCTCTTTGCTGGGCTCAGCCGTGGTAGTCCACACCGTCATTCCCTGACCAATCTGTGCCGGCATATTGGGCATAGCGCGAATGATATTGGAGTAACCCAGACCCTCCGACAGGGTAGCCAGACTGGCACCAGCTACTATGGACAAAACAGCCTGTTGCTTCAGGGAATCCTTTATCATCTCCATCACCTCGGCTAAATCACCGGGCTTGATTGCCAGGACGACCACATCGGCGTTTTCCACCGCCCTCTTACTATCAGCCGACGCCTTTACCTTGTATTCCCGGGCTAACACCTCCCGCCTCAGCTCACTTATATCGCTAACCACAATATCCGAAGGAGAAACTACTTTCTGGTCCACAAGACATTTAACCATCGCCTCTCCCATCGTCCCGCCGCCGATAAATGTTATCCTCATATCTCCTCCTTTAACCGGACCCTCGGGGGCTACTTTACCACGATATTAATCACCCGACCAGGCACATAGATGATTTTTTCAATCTTTTTGCCATTAGTGTAAGCCCTGACCCGCTCCCGACTCAATACCAGCTTCTTAGCCTCGTCCTCAGTTATTGCCGCAGGCACGACCAGCTTATCCCGCAACCTGCCATTTATCTCAATGGGCAGGGTTATCTCCTCCTCTTTAGCCAGCTCGGGGTCAAACTCCGGCCAGGACTGATTATGGATGCTGTAAGAATGACCGGTCTTGACCCATAGCTCCTCGGCAAGATGGGGAGCGGTAGGCGCAAGAAGAAGCAAGAGGTAACTCAGCGCCTCCTGCCACAGCGAGTCGGAGACATTTTTCGCTTCCTGCACCCTGGAGAGATAATTGGTCAGCTCCATAAGGCTGGCGAGCATGGTATTAAAACGGAATTTTCCTAAATCCCCGGTCACCTCCTTAATCGTCCGGTGAACCAGGTGGCGGAGCTTGCTCTCCGCCCCGGGGTC
>CAYHBC010000001.1:76440-77503 GCA_964354775.1 uncultured Dehalococcoidales bacterium | reverse complement strand
TGGTGCGGGGATGGGGCAACGGAAATGCCCTTATCCCCGCACCACCGCTCCGCCCCCGGTCTCCCTTCTCACCAGAATTGCCACACCCTGCCGGGAGTGACACCCTTGCTGGCAAATCCTGAATAACATCAAAAATCAAAGATAAAAAATCAAAATTACAATTCAAAATGTAAAGATATTTCATTTTTGCTCTGTCATTTTGCCTTTTGATTTTTACTCTTTTACCTTCCTCGGGATTGCCCCGCCTTGCTTACTAATGACATAATAGGGGTGTGCGGGCTGTCATCCTTGCCCTGGGCTTGCTAGGAGCGGTTTTTGCCTCCTCCTGCTCCAATCCCCCGGAGTCCCCGGTTCCCCCGGTTTCTAATGTTACCCCGGGCTACAGCTACAATGTGGTCAACACTTATCCTCATGACCGGGACGCCTTCACGCAGGGACTGGTCTTTGAGCACGGTGTTTTATACGAAGGGACAGGGCTTTCGGGACACTCCAGCTTGCGCCGGGTGGACCTGGAAACCGGAGAAGTGCAGCAAATTTATGAGCTACCCCAATTTTTCGGTGAGGGGATAACCGTTTACGGGGGCGACATCATCCAGTTGACCTACAACACGCAGGTCGGCTTTGTTTATGATAAAGACACCTTTGAGCTGCGGCGGGAGTTCAATTATTCCACTCAGGGTTGGGGCATTACCTCTGACGGGAAGCGTTTGATTATGAGCGATGGGAGCGCCACGCTCTATTTCTGGGACCCCGAGACCTTTGAGGAAATTGGTCGGGTTGAGGTATATGACGGTAATGGTCCGGTGAACAGGCTCAACGAGCTGGAATATGTCAGGGGGGAGGTCTATGCCAATGTGTGGCAAACAGACTGCATCGCCAGGATTGACCCCGGGACGGGTCAGGTGGTCGGCTGGATATACTTGAGCGGGCTTTTAACTCCCCAGGACCGCAGCGAGCCGGTTGATGTCCTCAACGGCATCGCCTATGACGAGGCGAATGACCGCTTGTTTGTAACCGGGAAATTGTGGCCTAAGCTCTTTGAGATTGAGCTTGTTCCTGCCGG
>CAYHBC010000001.1:72200-76340 GCA_964354775.1 uncultured Dehalococcoidales bacterium | reverse complement strand
CAGGATTGCCACGCCTTATCGGCAATGACATAATAGGGGTGTGCGAGTTGCCATTATCGGGCTGGGGCTTATCGGCGGCTCCCTGGGGCTTGCCTTGAAGAAGGCTGAAGCGAGTCATCCTGAGCCGCCGGCGAAGAAGCTGGAGATAACTGGCTATGTCCGCCGTCCTGAAGCTGCCTCCCTGGCGATGAGCCTGGGCGTGGTCGACCGGGTGGAAACAAGCCTTGACGCCGCCGTCAAAGGAGCCGGGATGGTCGTCATTGCCACTCCGGTGTTAACCATAAAGGAAATCATGTCCCGGATAGCGGACTCTCTTTCCCCGGGGTGTATAGTTACCGACGCCGCCAGCACCAAGGCTCAGGTTATGAAGTGGGCTAGTGAGTTATTGCCCCGCACGGTGGACTTCATTGGCGGGCATCCCATGGCGGGCAGGGAAGCCTATGGAATGAAGGCTGCCCAAGCGGATTTATTTCAAGGCTGTGTTTACTGCCTTACGCCCCCCGACAGGGTTTCGCCATCGGCGGTGGACAAGCTGGTGGATATGGTGAAGCGGATAGGAGCGACACCGTTCTTCATTGGAGCGGAAGAGCACGATAAGCTAACCGCCGGCATCAGTCATCTTCCCCTCATAATTTCAGCGGCTCTGGTATCGAGCACCGCCCGGGAGCCTTCCTGGGACAGGATGTCCCTCCTGGCTGCCTCCGGCTATCGTGACCTTACCCGGCTGGCTTCGGGAAATCCCGAGGTGAATGCCCATATTTGCCAGACCAACCGTGAGGCAATCCTCCGCTGGATAGACCGGTTTATTGAACAGCTGGAGAGGTATCGGAAGCTGGTGAGTTCCGGCGGTAAGCGGCTGGAGGGAGCGCTGGCTGAGGCTAACAGATTGAGGCAGGAATGGCTGAACAAGGCAAAATAAGGGTGGTCAAGCCCTGTTGTCGCCTGGTAGGCGAGGTCGTTTTACCCGGCGATAAGTCCATCTCGCACCGGGCAGCCATTCTCAACAGCCTGGCTTCAGGCGAAGCTGAGATTGGCAATTTCTCCCCGGGCAGGGACTGTTTCAGCACCGTTGCTTGCCTGAGGGCTCTGGGAGTGAAAATCCGCCAGAGCGGCGACCCTGATTTCCCCACCCTGCATGTTCGGGGGGTGGGCGAGGCGGGTTTAACCGAAGCCTCAAAGGTGCTCAATGCCGGGAACAGCGCCACCACCATGCGTCTTCTCGGTGGTCTGCTTTCCAGCCAGCCCTTTTTGTCCGTCATCACCGGAGATGCTTCCCTCCGCTCCCGCCCCATGGGACGGTTGATTGAGCCGTTGCGGTTAATGGGGGCGAAGCTCTGGGGCAGGGGAAAGGACTCCTTTGCCCCGCTGGTCATCAAGGGTGAAAAGCTGCATGGCGTCGATATTTCGCTCTCCATTCCCAGCGCTCAAGTCAAGTCGGCAGTCCTCTTAGCCGCTCTTTTTGCCCGGGGAAGGACGGTGTTACATCAGCCTGTTCCTTCCCGTGACCACACTGAAAGGCTGCTCCGGCAGATGGGAGCCGACCTGGAGAGCGATGGCAGGTTGATTTCCCTGAGTCCTCTGACCCGCCCCCTGCCTCCCCTCAGCTTTACCGTCCCTGGCGACATCAGCTCCGCGGCTTATTTCCTGGTTGCCGGGGCAATCCATCCCGATGCCCGAATCGTGGTGACAGGGTGCGGGGTCAATCCGACGCGGATGGGGATTATTGATGCTCTTCTGGCGATGGGGGCTAAGCTGAAGGTGGAGAATAAGAGATTGAGCGCCGGTGAGCCGGTGGCGGATATTGTGATACAATCCAGCCCATTGAAGGGGATTGAGGTCGGCGGCGAGATGGTTCCCCGCCTTATTGACGAGATTCCCCTTTTAGCCCTGGCGGGCTGTTTTGCCCGGGGTAAGACCGTGATTAGAGACGCCGCTGAGTTGCGGGTGAAGGAGTCGGACCGGATTGCCACCATCGCCAGGGAGCTTACCAGGCTGGGGGCGGAAATTGAGGAGCTGCCCGATGGCATGGTTATCTACGGTGGTAAGACTTTATCGGGAGCGGAGGTCGACAGCCATCTTGACCATCGCCTGGCGATGAGCCTTGCCATAGCCGGGTTGATGGCTAAAGGCGAAACGGTCATCAACCATGCCCAGGTGGCTGACATTTCCTATCCCTCGTTCTGGTCTGCTTTTGAGAGTATAATACGCTGGTGAGTTCAAAGCCGCTGGTTATCGTTCTTTCCGGACCTTCCGGCGTGGGCAAGGACACCGTGCTCAAGAAGATGAAGAGCAAGAAGCGCCTCTTTTACTATGTGGTGACCGTTACCACCCGTCCCCGGCGTGAGGAAGAAAAAGACGATGTAGACTATCACTTCCTTTCCCAGCAGGGATTTCAGCAGATGTTCAACAAGGGTGAGCTTCTGGAATGGGCTAATGTTTATGGAAGTTACTACGGTGTGCCCAAGAAAGAGGTAGTCCAGGGGCTGTCCCAGGAGCTGGATGTGGTGGTGAAGGTTGATGTGCAGGGTGCTGCGGCGCTTAAGAAAGTGCTCCCTCAGGCGGTGTTCATCTTCCTGGTGCCTCCTTCAATGGCGGAGCTGGAAAAGAGGCTGAGGCAGCGCCATAGCGAGTCTCCCGAGGAGCTGGCGCTGAGACTGCAGAAGGCAGCAGAGGAGATGAAAAGCTTGCCGATGTTTGATTATGCCATAACCAGCCGTAGAGGCAAGGTTGACGAGGTCGTCTCCCGGATTCTAGCCATCGTCACCGCCGAAAAGTGCCGCGTCAACCCCAGGGTTATTGAGCTATAGCGGCGCGACGGGCTCGGACTCGTAGACCTTTTCCTCGGCAAGCTCCTCTTCGCTGAGGGCGACATCGGACTCAATATCCCTCCCCTCAACCCCCCTGGCGAGGAGCTCCTTGTAATACTCGTGCTGGATAATCAGGTTCTGCACCTCGTTCGTCCCCGTCCAGATGAGGGGAAGTCTTGTCTCCCGCAGTGCTCGCTCCACGGGGTAGACATTGGTATATCCGATGCCGCCTAAAACCTGCATGGCGTCGTTGGCTACCTCCCACGCCGTTTGGGTCGCCAGCACCTTTAGCTCCGATACCAGCCTCCTCTGGTAGCCGTGGCTGCCTACGCCGTCATCAATGCTCTTTGCCACGGCATAGGCAAAGGCGCTCACGGCATCAATCTTGGTGATGTTCTCGGCTATCTTGAAGCTGACTGCCTCAAAGTCCCTTATCCTCAGCCCGAAGGCTTTCCTCCTGTTGGCATAACGGGCAGCCACCTCCAGTATTCCCCGCATAGCCGCCATGCCCCCGGAAAGGATTCTCTCCGGCACCATCATCCGGTAGAAAATCTTCGCCCCGCCGTTCTCCTCTCCGAGGAGATTTTCCCCCGGCACGGGGACATCGCGGAAGTATATCCTCGCCGTTCCTGTCCCCCGGACTCCCATCAGACCGTAGACATGCTTCACCTCCACCCCCATATTCCTCTCCACCAGGAAGGCGCTCAAGGAGTCGCGCCCCGCCCCGGGATTGGTGATGGCGTAGATTAAGAAAAAGTCAGCGCCCTCACCGCCCACGATGAACCGTTTCTGTCCGTTGAGGACATAGTGGTTGCCTTCCTTGCGGGCAGTGGTGGTGGCGCCGAAGAAATCGGAGCCTCCCCGGGGCTCGGTGAGCGCCTCGCCAGCCCACATCTTCCCCGCGATGAGGGGCGCAAGATATTTCCGCTTTTGAGCTTCAGTCCCGAACAGGTTCAGTGCCTCGCCGACGATGGAGACCATGGAATAGAGGCAGCCGAAGCCTACCCCCAGCCGGCCCACCTCCCCGGTAGCCATGACCTCGTCCACCCACTTGAGCCCCCTCCCCCCATACTTTGGTAGGAAGCGCAGTCCGAGGAGGTTTCTCTTTCCCGCTTCCTCCACGAACTCCCGGGGAAACTGGACCTTATCGGCATCCATATCCAGAATAAGCTGCCGCGGGACGCTCCTGACAAGCCCCCGCACCTCTTCCCTTAACTTCCTCCGTTCCTCGGTCATAAATACCTCTAACATTTCTCCCTCCTTTCACTGATGAGCCTGGCCGGTATGCCAGCTTGCATTATAGCACCAATCCCTGGCAGCTTACCGCCTTCGC
>CAYHBC010000001.1:42992-72100 GCA_964354775.1 uncultured Dehalococcoidales bacterium | reverse complement strand
CTGGACCTCTACCTGCTTGGTGAAAAGGTGGAGAACTGGGTTGATAATCCTATTATCCGACCATCAATCAACGCTGTGGCGATGACCTACAAGCTGGCTCACGAGCCCAGGAGCCGGGAGCTGGCAACCACCGACTCGCTGCTCACCAGGGGGAAGGTGAACCGGTTTAACTCCCTCTTCCAGAGCACCGTTGATATGGTCAGCAAGGTAAGGCTGCAGCGGGAGCTGGGACAGCGGACCGCCTGTTGTTTCCAGAGGTGCGTTGGTCTTGACGGCATAAATGCTGTTTTCAGCACCACCTATGAAATCGACCAGGAGCACGGAACCGACTACCACCAGCGGTTTAAAGAGTGGCTGAAGTATGTCCAGCAGAACGACCTCTGCGTCCAGGGCGCGATGACCGATGTCAAGGGCGACCGCGGAGTGGCTCCCAGCAAGCAGGCTGACCCCGATATGTTTGTGCATGTGGTGGAGCGGAAGAGCAAGGGAATCATCATCAGGGGGGCAAAGGCAAGCCAGACGGGAGCCACCAACTCGCATGAGATGCTGGTTATGCCCACCCTGAGAATGCGGGAGGGCGAGGAGGATTATTCGGTAAGCTGTGCCATACCCACGGACGCTAAAGGCGTCCACCTCATCTACGGAAGGCAGTCCTGCGATACGCGCAAGCTTGAGGACGGCGACATTGATGTCGGCAACTACAGCTTTGGTGGGCAGGAGACACTGACCATCCTGGACGACGTCTTCGTCCCCTGGAAGCGGGTCTTTATGTGCGGTGAGAAGGAGTTTGCCATTATGATGGTGGAAAGGTTCGCTGCTTATCACCGCCAGAGCTACGGCGGCTGCAAGCCCGGCATCGGCGATGTCCTTATCGGGGCGGCGGCGTCAATGGCGGACTACAACGGGACGCGTAAAGCCCCTCACATCAGGGAGAAGCTCGGGGAGATGATTCACCTCGCCGAGACAATCCATGCCTGCGGACTTGCCTGCGCCTACGAGGGATGGCAGACTGCGGCGGGCAACTACCAGTCCAATATCCTCTTATCCAATGTCTGCAAGCACAATGTGACCCGCTTCCCCTACGAGCTCTGCCGGCTCGCCGAGGACATCGCCGGCGGTATCCTGGTAACAATGCCCTCGGAGAAAGACTTGAGGCACCCGGTAATGGGCAAATACATTGATAAATACCTCAAGGGAGTCCCCGATGTGCCCACCGAGCACCGCCTGCGGATGCTGTCGCTCATCCACGCGATGACCTTCGGGCAGATAGCTCCCAGCTACCGCACCGAGTCAATGCACGGTGCCGGCTCGCCTCAGGCGCAGAAAGTTATGATTGAGCGCGAGACGGATATGGAGCTCAAGCAGAAGCTCGCCCGCCGCCTGGCGGGCATTGACAGGAGGGAAGAGGTAACCGATTAGGTTTGGCGGCAAAATGCCGGCAGTTTTGCCCCCCAGGACCTGTTTGGGTTAGAATTTGAAGGTGGGAGGGGTGACCGAGCGGCTTAAGGTGGCGGTCTTGAAAACCGTTTTCGCTTTTTTAGGCGAACGTGGGTTCGAATCCCACCCCCTCCGCCAGGTGGGGGGCTGCCTTCACTCATACGACCGGGGCATTCCCAGGATATGCTCCCCGATGTAAGCCAGCGCCATCTGCTGGGTAATCGGGGCGAGCCGGATTAAATTTATCTCCCGCCACCACCGCTCAATATCGTATTCCCGGGCGTAGCCGTAGCCTCCAAAGGTCTGCATCGCCCAGTAGACCGCCTTGATGCCGCTCTCCACGGCGAGGACTTTCGCCGGATTTACAATCTTGCCCACTTCGGCAGCGCTCGCCCCCTGGTCGTAAAGAGAGGCAGCCTTGAAGTTGAGCAGCTTCGCCCCTTCAATGCCGGCATAGGCTTCCGCCAGGTTGAATTGCAGTCCCTGGTAGCTCCCGATGGGGGTATCGCCGAAGACCTTCCTGTCCTTAGAATAAGCGACGGCTTTGCTCATCGCCAGCCTGGCGATGCCGATGGCGGCGGTGGTGAACGACATTCTCTCGGTATTGAGGGTGTGGAGCAGGGAGTCCCAGCCGCCGTCCAGGGGCGGCACCAGGGCGTCTTCGGTCACCTTCAGGTCGTTGAGGCCCACATTGCAGGAGTGGGAGTAGTTGATGCCGTGCTTGGGTATGGTGGTTACATTGACCGCCGGGTGGGGCAGGTCTACCAGGAAGAGGGTCAGCCCGAAAGTCTTTTTGGGGGCTTTCTCCTTCGGCGTAGTCCGGGTTACGAGCACCATTCCCTTAGCCCTATCCGCCCCGCTGATATAGGTCTTGGAGCCGTTTATTATCCAGCCCCCGGCGGTCTTGCGGGCTTTGGTCCGGGTGTTGAGCGTATTTGTGCCGGCATCGGGCTCGGTGAGTCCCATACAGAACTCAATCTCTCCCGAGGCAATGCCAGGGAGGTATTTTTTCTTCTGTGCCCTGGTCCCGTGGCGGACGATGCTTATGCCCCCGAAGACCTCGGTGATGATGAGATACCAGGCGCCCGCCATGCCGCACCCCCCGGCAGCCAGTTCCTCCATGGCGATGAGCAGCTCGGTCATGCCCTTCCCTGCGCCGCCGTATTCCCCGGGAATTACCATCCCGGTGAAGCCCGCCCTGCCCAGCGCCTGATAGAATTCCTCGCCAAACTCCTCTTTTAAGTCCTTCTCCCTCCAGTATTCCGGGGGGAAGTTCCCGGCTATTTCCTTCGCCGAGCTGGCAATCATCTTTTGCTCTTCGCTGAAGCTGAAGTCCATCTGCTTTTCCCTCTGGCTTACCAGCCCCTTGCCCCGGGGCTGTTGTCCACGCCATAGCGGTCGTTGATGAATTCCAGGGTGGCTTTCATAGAGTTTTCCAGGGATTTCATCTCCCGGGGGTCTTTCTGGAGGCAGGCCCAGGAGGGAGGCTTCTCCCCCGGGACGGCAGCCACGGCGAAGAGGTCCATCAGGTCCCCCTTCCTCTTTTCCCGGGACACGAATTCAATGTTCACTTTCTTCCCGATGAAAATCTCCCCGGGGCGGATGTGGAGCATCATGGGCAGGGTGGTATCGGCGCCGTCAATCTTGACCCAGCCCATGGAGAAGGGCAGCAGGTGCTCGAAGGGAGCCGCTGCCAGACATTGCACGGTGAAGGTATGAATGACTCCCCTCAGGGGAAGCTCTATCCAGCTTTCGTAGCAGTCAGCCACCTTGCATTGGGGATTCCAGCAGTGAGCCCGGGGAGGGCAGTATACCGTGCCGCATTTGGGGCACTTTGTCCCCTTGAGCTTCCCTTCAAGCAGCCCCTGGAAGAAGGGGGAGACGAGCCCGTAGCTGTGGGAGTAAAGAGTGAAGCTGGCGCGGTCTATCACCATAAATTCCCGGGGAGGTCTTTTTTTCGCCTCTTCCAGTGTGCCGCCGCCCCAGGGTCCCTTCACCACCTGGTGCCCCTTGATGTCCCACAGTCCGAGGTGGACTATCGGCTCCCAGAGCTCGTGAGCCGCCGTGGAGTTGTCTACCACCGCAGGATAGTCCCGGTATTTCTTTTCCCTCTCCTTCTTTATCTTTCTTACCTTCAGCTTTATCTCTTCCTGTCCCTTTTCCTCTTTTGCCATCTTCTCCTCCTGGTCTAGTCCCGCTCAAAAATTATCACCCCGCCCTGGCAGCCGGTGCCGCCATGCCCGGTGATAAGGGCTCTTCGGGCGCCGGGCACCTGCAAGCCGCCGGGACCGCATTTCTCCTTTATCTTCCCCGCAAGCTGCCAGTAGAGGAAGGTGGTGTAGTAAAGGCTGGTGGCTCCCACGGGGTGTCCCGTGGAGGTCAGCCCGCCGCTTAGCTGGACGGGACATTCACCGCCATACTCCACCACGCCCTCCCTTATCATATATTTCCCCTCCCCGCGACCGCAAAGCCCGAGGTCTTCATAGAGGCAGAGCTCCACGCCGTCATAGGGGGTGAAGAGCTCCATCAGGTCTATTTCCTTGCGGGGGTTGGTGATGCCCGCCTGGGCATAGGCTCTCTTTGCCGCAATGTGCAGGCTGGCGAAGTTTGCCATATCGGGGTAGGGGGTCTTTATCGCCTTGAGGAAGTCGGGATAGGGCTTCGCCTCCCCGGCAAATCCGGCGTAGACGAAATCAGCGGTGCGGTCCCCCGGTCTCATTGAGTCCGTTCCCAGCCCGACGCCAGTTATCCACATCGGCGTGGTGGTAAACTTGTTGACCTTCTCCTCTGCCGCCATCAAGATGCAGCAGGCCCCTTCGCTCATCACGGCGTTGTTTAATACCCGGTAAGGCCAGCAGACCAGCCGGCTCCTCCAGTAATCGTCCATTGTTATCGCCCCGGTGCCGTGCTGGCTTACCCACTGGGAGAAGGGGATATGGGTGGAGTTGTTGTGGTTCTTCACCGCAATTCTGCCCAGGTCTTCGCAGGTCTCCCCGTAGAGCTGCATGTGCCTTACCTCCATGGCGGCGTAGTAGGCGTTGTAATAGCCGCCGACGGGGAAGTCCCAGTCGGTATCGGCGGCGGAAGCAATCATTTCGTTGGTGCTGGCGACATCAACCTCGCACATCCATTCCCAGCCGGGAATGAGGATAACATCAAAGAAGCCCGACTGGAGCAGGTAATAGGCATTGACCAGGGCATCCAGAGAGGTGGAGCCGCCGGACTCGACCCGGTAGCCGGGCTTGCTGTGCAGACCGAGATAGTCCTGGATTATCCAGCCCATGCATAGCTGCTGGTTCAGGTGGTCGCTGAAATAGCTCATCATCACCGCGTCTATGTCCTCCGGCTCCAGCCTGGGGCACTCTTTTAGCAGGTCCTGATAAGCTATGGCGACGCCCTCCTCGGCATTCTCTCCGTGCCAGAGGTCGGGGCGGAATATCCCCCCGCCGCAGATTGCTACTCTTCTCTTAGCCTTGGGCATGGTCCGTCCTCCTTCCTGCCTACTTCCCCAGCACGATGCCGGCAGGGTCTATTTCCTCCCGCAGTATTCTCAGTTCCTCCGGGGGAGGCTCAGGGCTGGTCTCAACGCCGCGGGGTATAATGATTTCAAAGCCGGAGTTCTCCCTTATCTCGTCCAGGGTCACGCCGGGATGCAGGGAAAGTAGCACGAGCCTCTTCGTTTCCCCGTCGAAGCCGTAAATGCCAAGCTGGGTGATGAGGCGGTAGGGACCCGAGCCCTGTGCCAGCCCCGCCCTTTCCCGTGCCCCGGGACCGTCGAGATAGCCCGGGGTAGTGAGGAAATCAACCCTGGGGACAAATGTCCTCGGGGACTGGTTGGCGATGATGATTATCAGCCTGTTGGAGAAGGAAGCGACATCGTTGGCGCCGCCGCTGCCGGGGAGACGAACCCGGGGATGGTCGTGGTCGCCGATGACCGTGGTGTTGATATTTCCATACATGTCCATCTGGGCGGCGCCGAGGAAGCCGTAGTCGGCATATCCTGCCTGTGAAGCTGACATAACATCATGCATGCTGGAAGCGGCTACCGCCCGGTAGAAGGTCCTTGATTCGCCCACCGAGATGGGCAGTTCAGGCAGTTGTGGTCCCAGTCCCCCCGCTTCAAATATGATTAACAGTCCGGGAGCATGTGTCCTCTGAGCCAGCATTGAGGCTATTATGGGCAGCCCGGTGCCCACGAAGACCGACTTCCTGTCCTCCAGCATCCTGGCGCCGCTGAACGCCAGGTATTCCCTCAGGTTGTATCTCCCTTCTTTTACGCCCTTTAGCGCCACTGTCCTATTTTCTCCACGGAGCGGTCATCGGCTCCTGGAGAAACTCCCTTCGCCTTAGATAGTTCATACGCCCTGCGCCGCCGCACCGCTCCAGGTAGTCGGTGAAGGTGTCAACGCCGAACACATATTTGCTGAAGTATTCCCCGGCGCCCTCAGCAGTCCGGGAAAGCTCCAGCCATTCGGCGATATGCTCCTCGTCGTAGTAATACCTCCCCGGCATCTCGCAGGGATGCGAGCCGTAAGGGACTTCCACCACGGCATCCACCACGAAAAAGGGAATGGATGTTCTCCAGGGCTCGCTACGGATAACCTCGTTATCCACTATCTCCTCGGTGGTCAGGATTAGCCTCCGGGCGCACCGGGAGAGCTCAAAGTCCTCCACCAGTATGGCGTCTATCTGGGCGTTGCCGTAAATATCCGAGCGGTGGACATGGATGAACGCCGCATCGGGATAGGCGGCGGGGACGAGGTTGATGGGCTTGCCGGTGAAGGGGTCTTTGACTACCTTGGAGCAGCTATATTTGCCGGTGTCGGTTCCGAGCAGGTTTCGAGTCGGTATGAAGGGAAGCCCCATCATGCCTGCCAGCCAGCGCCATTGATAGCCGGCGTTGCTTGTTTCCGCCACCACCAGGCATTGACCTCCTTCCACCGCCCTCCTTGAGGCGGGGGAAAGTCCCCTCAGCTCATGTCCGAAGGAGTAAGCCACCTCCACCTTGTTCACACATCCTGCCCCTATCAGTATATCCAGGTCGTGGACTGCGGTCTTACCCGCCATAGCCAGATTTCGCTTCCTCTGCCGGATTATCTCGTAGATGATAGCCATGGAGACCCTTACATGTCCGAAGCCGCCGCTGGCGATGAAATCTCCATCGTGGATGAAGCGGGAGACGGCTTCCCGCGCCGACATCGTCTTGTCTTTCAGCTCTCGGGACTTGTTCTTAAGCACCCACTGGCGGTTCTCATCGGGGTCATGCCAGCCCAGCGCTTCCCCTATCCCTTCCTGCAATACATCCATCTCGCTTGCCTCCTCGGGCGGAGTTGTTATCATACACCGGGCGCTTCGCTTTGAAAAGAGCACTGACGGTTGACCGGCAGCCATTTTTGTCCTTATACTTGTCCCCGTCAGCCGACGGGCTAACGGATTGGTATGAAGGTCCACGAGTATCAGGCGAAGTCGCTCCTGTCGCAGTCTGGCATTCCCCTCCCCCGGGGAAAGGTGGCTTTTACTCCTGCTGAAGCCCGGGCTGTTGCCGGGGAAATCGGCGGCAGGGTGGTGGTTAAAGCCCAGGTCTATGCTGGAGGGCGGGGGAAGGCTGGCGGGATAGAGCCGGCGGATACTCCCGAAGAGGCGGAGAGAATCGCCCGACGGCTGCTGGGAGCCAGGCTGGTAACCCACCAGACCGGTCCCCAGGGAGTGCCGGTGAGCCGGGTGCTGGTCGAGGAGGCGGCTGAGGTGGAGCGCGAGCTTTACCTGGGCATTCTTATTGACGGCTCAACAAGGATGCCCCTGATGGTAGCCAGCGAAGCCGGCGGCATGGAAATTGAGGCAGTGGCTCAGGCAGCCCCCCAAAAGCTCTTCAAGGTCTCCATTGACCCCGCCGTGGGCTTCCAGCCCTTCCAGGGACGCCGGCTGGCTTACGGGATGAATTTGACCGGAGAGCAGGTGGCTGAGGCAGCCGGTTTGATGTCCCGCCTCTATGACCTTTTCCTGACCAGGGACTGCTCCCTCCTGGAAATCAATCCCCTGGCGGTTACCGCCGGGGGAAAGCTGCTGGCTCTGGATGCCAAGCTCAGCTTCGATGACAGCGCTCTTTTCCGCCATAAGGACATTGCTCTGCTCTATGACGAGGAGCAGGAGGAGCCGCTGGAGGTCCAGGCGCACAAGTGGGGGATAAACAATTATGTGAAGATGGAGGGCGACATCGGCTGCCTGGTGAACGGCGCCGGCTTGGCTATGGCGGTGAACGACCTTATCCAGCACTGCGGGGGGAGTGCGGCGAACTTCCTGGACATCGGCACGCTTAACACCACCGCCAGGGTAGTCAATGCCTTCAGGATGTTTGTTGCCGACCCCAGGGTGAAGGCAGTCCTGGTGAATATATTCGGCGGTATGGCGAGGGTGGATGTTATCGCTAAAGGCATGGTGGAAGCCTACGGGGAGATGGACATCGGCTTTCCCGTGGTTGTCAGGCTGGCAGGAACGAATGTCGACCAGGGCAAGCGCATTCTGGCGGAATCGGGGATAAATTTTATTGAGGCAGAGGACTTTTATGATGGCGCCCGCAAGGTGGTTGAGGCGGCTAAGGGAGTCAGGAAATGAGCATCCTCGTGGATAAAAATACCCGGCTTTTAGTTCAGGGCATCACCGGCGGGGAAGGTAGCTTTCACGCCCGGCGGTGCCTTGAATACGGCACCACGGTGGTCGCCGGGGTTACCCCGGGGAAAGGGGGCAGCGAGGTCCTGGGAGTGCCGGTGTTCAATAGCGTAGAGAAAGCGGTGGCGGAGACCGGCGCCAACGCCACCATCATCTTCGTCCCCCCTGCCTTTGCCGCCGATGCCATAATGGAGGCGGCTGATGCCGGCGTGCCTTTGATTGTGTGTATCACCGAGGGGATTCCGGTCATTGATATGGTCAAGGTGCACCGCTATCTTAAGGGGAGGTCCACCCGGCTCATCGGTCCCAACTGCCCCGGGGTAATCTCCCCCGGCAAATGCAAGGTAGGGATTATGGTGGGAGAAATCCATCTGCCTGGCGATGTGGGAGTGGTCTCCCGCAGCGGCACGCTGACCTATGACGCTGTATCTCAGCTTACCAGCCTTAAGGTGGGGCAGTCCACCTGCGTGGGCATTGGCGGCGATGCCCTGCCGGGGAGCACTTTCGTCGACCTCCTGGAGCTGTTTAACGCCGACGAGGATACCAGGGCGGTGGTCCTTGTTGGCGAAATCGGCGGCACCCTGGAGCAGGAGGCAGCGGAGTTCATCAAGGACGAGATGACCAAGCCGGTAGTCGCCTTCGTTGCCGGCAGCACCGCTCCACAGGGTAAGAGGATGGGGCATGCCGGGGCTATTATCACCGGCGCCGCCGCCAGGGCTTCGGAGAAGATAAAGGCTCTGTCCGCCGCCGGGGCGGTCATCGCCCCCAGCCCCGCGGAAATCGGTCTCACCACCAGGAAGGTAATGGCGGAGATGTGACCAGGATGGCTGATATAAACCGCTTCCCCCTCGTTGAGGAAATTTCCACCTCCTTGACCGCGCCCCAGGTCTTTGAGCTAATCAAGGACGCTCCTTATAGCTTCTTCCTGGACAGCGGCATGGACCCCCCAAAGCTGGGACGGTTTTCCTTTATGGGCAAAAGTCCCTTTCTGGTGATGCAGAGCCGGGGCAGCGAAATCGCCCTTGTTCAGGGAAATGAGCCCGAGGTCCAGCAGGGTAACCCCTTTGATGTTTTAGGTCGGCTGCTGGAGAAGTATCGGCTGGCTAACGGACCGGCTCACTGCCCGGCACCCGTTCCCTTTCTCGGTGGTGCGGTGGGCTATCTTGGCTATGACCTGTGCCATTTTATTGAGCGCCTCCCCTCCACCGCCCGAGACGACCTTAATCTTCCCCAGAGCTACTTTGCTTTCTATGATGCAGTTCTCGCCTTTGACCACCTGGAGGAGCGGGTCTACCTTGTTTCCACCGGTTTTCCCGAGCTGGAGGAGGGTCGGAGGTTGAGGCGGGCAAGGATGCGGCTTGAGGAGATGAAGGACTGGATTTATTCTCGCCATTCAGGCATTGCGAGCCCTTCGCTTCCTGTCATTCTGCGCAGTGACCGGGAAAATAAGGAAATCTTGCTGGAGTCCAATTTCACCCCTGAGGGATATATTGAAGCGGTGAGACGGGTGCGGAAATATATCGCTAGTGGCGATGTTTTTCAGGTCAATCTTTCCCAGAGGTTTGAGGCTGATTTGGGAGTCCCGCCCTGGGAGCTTTACCGGCGGCTGAGGGAGGTTAATCCTGCTCCCTTCGCCAGCTATCTTAACCTTGAGGGAGTTACCATTGTCGGCGCCTCGCCGGAGAGGTTCCTTAAAGTCCGGCAGGGTCTGGTGGAGACAAGACCGGTGAAGGGGACAAGACCCCGGGGGCAAAGCCCCGAGGAGGATGCCGCCCTGGCTCAGGAGCTGCTCCACAGCGCTAAAGACCGGGCGGAGAATGTAATGATTGTTGACCTGGAGAGAAACGACCTGGGACGAGTCTGCCGCTACGGCACGGTGAAGGTCAACGAGCTGGCTATCCTGGAGACCTTCCCCACGGTGTTTCATCTTACCTCCACCATTATCGGCCACTTAAGCGAAAACAAGAGCAATATTGATTTGCTTAAAGCTACCTTCCCCGGCGGCTCCATTACCGGTGCTCCCAAGGTGCGGGCTATGGAGCTCATTGATGAGATGGAGCCGACCAAAAGGAGCGTCTATACCGGCTCCATAGGCTACCTGGGCTTCAACGGAGACCTGGACATTAACATCGTTATTCGCACTTTCCTGGTCAAGGAGGGCAGAGCTTACTTTCAGGTAGGCGGCGGCATCGTCTATGACTCCGACCCCGAAGCGGAGTATCAGGAGACTATGGCTAAGGCGAAAGCTCTAATTCAAGCCTTGAAGCTGGCATCACGGGTAGCGGTAACGGCGAGATGATTCTGATAATTGATAACTACGATTCCTTTGTTTATAACCTCGCCCAGTATATCGGGGAGCTGGGAGGAGAGCCCGTGGTGTTTCGCAATGACCGGATTAGCCCCCAAGACATCGAGGAGCTAAATCCCAGCCATATTATCATCTCCCCGGGACCCTGCACTCCACTGGAGGCGGGAGTCTCTAACGATGTAGTGCGCCGTTTTGGCGGCAGGACTCCTATTCTCGGGGTGTGTTTAGGTCACCAGTGCATCGGCTACGCCTATGGGGGCAGGATTGTCCGCGCTTCGGTTCCCGTCCACGGCAAGACCTCCCTCATCAGCCACGATGGTAAAACTATCTACCGCGGCGTAGCCAGTCCCTTCCCGGCAACCCGCTACCATTCCTTGATTATCGACCCCGGCACTCTTCCTTCCTCTCTGGAGGTAACTGCCCTGACACCCGAGGGAGAGATAATGGGGGTAAGGCATAAAAGTTATGTCGTGGAGGGAGTCCAGTTTCATCCTGAGTCCATCCTCACCGAGGTGGGACACGACCTCCTGGCTAAATTTCTCCGTTTTTCCCAGCCGGTCTGGGGCTAAGGAGCTTTAATGGCGGAAATTATTTATCTTAACGGTCGCCTCATCCCTCGCTCCCGAGCCAGGCTGTCCCCTTTTGACCATGGTTTTCTCTACGGTTACGGGCTGTTTGAAACGATGCGGGCTTACCACGGCGATATATTTCGTCTTGACCGGCACCTGTCGCGGCTTTACCATTCCGCTGAGGCGCTGGGGCTGGTGCGTGGTGTCATTGAGAGCGAAGCGAAGCAATCTCTGGAGGCTGCCTGCCGGGAGACTTTAGGGGCTAATAAGCTGAAGGAAGCCCGCTTGAGGCTCACTGTTTCCGCCGGGGAAGGTGACATAATCCCCGACCCTGCCAGCTGCTCCGCTCCCACCGTCCTGGTTACCGCCAGGAGATTCACTCCCCCTCCCCCTCAGGCGTATGAGCAGGGCTTCAAGGCAGCGCTGTCCTCCCTGCGCCGCGATAGCCAGTCTCCTCTGTCCCGGTTAAAGTCCACCTCTTATCTCGCTAGCGTCATCGCCCGGATGGAAGCCAGAGCCGCCGGCTGCGATGAGGGCGTCGTGCTCAATGAAAAGGGCTGCCTGGCGGAAGGGAGCACCAGCAATATCTTCCTGGTGAGCCAGGGAGTGCTGCTTACTCCCTCTCTGGAAAGCGGCATCCTGCCCGGAATTACCCGGGAAGCAGTCCTGGAGATAGCCCGCTGTTTAAATATCGCCGCCGCGGAAAGGGAAGTGGGGCTAGCGGAGCTGACTCAAGCTGAGGAAGCCTTCGTTACCAGCTCGCTCTTAGAGATTATGCCTCTGACCTGGTTTGACGGCCGAGCCATCGGTAGCGGCAAGCCCGGAGGGCTGACCCGAAAGCTTATGGCTGCTTATAGGAAGCTCGTGGACGAGTCCTTAAGCCGCACTCTGCCTTGAGCGCCGGGCTTAGGGGGACTTGACCTGGTATTTAGCCTTTCCTTCCTGGTAGAGGTCGCCGCCGTAGATGTCGTTTATCACCGTAACGGGAAAGTCCTCCACCTCCAGCCGGAGGACTGCTTCAGCGCCGAGTTCCTCATAGGCTACCACCTCCGCCTTTTTGATGCTCCGGGAGATGAGGGCGCCGGCGCCGCCTATGGCGCCTAGATACACCGCTTTATATTTCACCATGGCGTCCTTCACCGCCTCTGACCTTGAGCCTTTGCCAATCATCCCCTTCAGCCCTGCGGCTATGAGGCGGGGTGAATAGGCGTCCATGCGCCCGCTGGTGGTGGGACCGGCAGAGCCTATCGCTCTTCCCGGTCTTGCCGGGGAAGGACCCATGAAATAAATCGTCTGTCCCTTGATGTCAACAGGCAGGGGCTTTCCCTGCTCCATGGCTTCAACCATTCTCTTATGGGCGGCATCGCGCCCCACATACATCGTCCCGCGGAGCAAGAGGTTGTCCCCCGCCCTTAGCTCCTTCAGGGTCTCCTCACTCAGGGGAAGGTTGACTTTTTTAGCTTGAGCCATAAGCGACCTCCTCTAGTAAAAATCAAAGATTAAACATCAAAAATCAAAAATACAGTTCAAAGTGCAAAAATACTTCACCTCTTTCCTTTCAAAGTCAATATGCTGCTGGCAAGGATATTGGCAATCTCCGTAGCTTCTTTTAGGAGTTTATTAACAGTCTCCCTGTCACCTCTATCGGCGTCTCTGAGTAGTTCCAACCAAAATTTGCACTCGTTCGCTGACTTCAGAGCATAAGTGAAAAAATTAGTGTAATCCTTCCTTGAAGAAGCTGCCTGAGCCTCAATCACATTAGCGCCAATGCTGGTAGTGCTTCGCAAAAGCTGGTCACATATAATTCTTGAAGTTTGTTCAACTGGTAGTCTATCTGCGAGTCCTATTACATCTAGTGCAAATTTGTAAACACGCTCTTTAAATCGATTTTTAGATTTTTGCTCTGTCATTTTGACTTTTAATTTTTGCTCTTAAATTTTTAACCCTTTCAGTATATCCCGGGTGATGATATCCCTCTGGAGCTGGAGGGCGAAATTGGTGGAGCTTGCCGCAGTGGCGTTGCGGCAGAATCTTTCCAGAGGCAGTCCGGCGATGTAGGCGGGAGCGTTGAAAACATGGGCGGCATTATCGGCAACAAGGTGAACCATCTGGGTGGCAAACAGCTTCACCATGGCTGCTTCCCGCAGCACCCCTTTCCCCTGGTCTGCTTTCCAGGCGGACTCATAGACCATAAGCCTGGCGGCGTGGATGCTGGTAGCCATATCGCCCAGCGCCGCCTGGACGCTGGGGCGACCGGAAATAGCCTGCCCGAACGAAGTCCAGCTTTGAGCCTGGATGGTAGCTTCCTCAAGGATGCGCTGAGCCGCTCCGACGCACCGGGCGCCTCTGATGATGCGCCTTGCCGGAAGCCACTTTCTGCCGAGGTAAAAGGCCTTCCCTTCCCCGCCGAGGACATTTTCGGGGGGCACCCGGCAGTTATCAAACGCCAGGTAGATAGGCTCTCTCGTTCCCGCCTCCCAGCCCCTCTTTTCCCTGCCGCCAGCGACGGTAAGCCCCGGAGTCCCCCTGTCCACCAGGAAGCAGGTCGCCCCCTTCTTGGAAGTCCCCCTGCCCCCGGCGAGCTTGCCGAAAACTATGGCGAAGTAGTCCCTGCCCGCCCGGGAGAGCGAGACCTTCTTGCCGCTCAGCCGGTAATGGTTGTCCACCTTTTTAGCGGATAGCCCCAGGCGGTCAATGGCGGAGGCTTCCGTTTCCGGCTCCAGCAGCGCCAGGTAGGCATATTTTTGGCGGTTGAACACCGGCAGGAAATACCTTTGTTTCTGCTCCTCGCTGCATTCAAACAGGAGCGGGGTGACATCGCCGAAATCAAAGGGGACAATCGTCTGCGCCCGCTCTTCCTCAACGAGGCAACTGCCCAGGGTGGACAAGCCGGCGCCGCCAAGCTCCTGGGGCACGCCTGTTCCCCATAAGCCCATCTCTTTGACCATCCCCATGAGCTCCCGCTCCTTCTCTTCGGGGAGATACATCGTGGCATCGCTCAGGTCGGCGGCTCGCCCCAGTATGCTCCTTTCCAGGGGCTTCAACTGGCTGGCGACGAAGTCCCTCGCCAGGCTCTGCACCATCTTCAGCTCTTCCGGTAACTCAAAGTCCATGTTAAAAAAATCAAAAATTACAATTCAAAATGCAAAGATATTTTTAAATTTTTCTCTGTCATTTTGCCTTTTGCTTTTTGCTCTTTGATTTTTAGCTGAGCGCCTCCTCCAGATACAGGTCTAAGTCAGGCTCGTCTTCGTCTCCGATTTGCTGTTCCAGGCGGGACATAACTTCAATCATGCGGTGGTTGACGATGTAGTTTTTAATGGTGGTATCCACCTGGGGGCAGACAAGGACGCAGGCGTCGCAGAGGTCGCAGTCCTGGCCCACTATGCTTTCCAGCGCCATTGATGTCCGCTGCTCTGTTTTGTTTCGCCGCGACGGCTGGCGAAACAGGATGGGGCAGATGTCAATGCAGTTGCCGCAGCCGAGGCACTCCTTATGCCCGCTGATGTCCTCGGCGATGTTTAAGGCATGACCGGGGTTAAAGCCGGTGGAAAGGAGCCGGCACCGCGCCACCGGCGGGCTGTTGATGTTCAGGATTTTATTCAGCACCCCTTCTATTTCGGCGACATCTCTCTGCTTATAAAGCGGCATCTTCCTCCTCCATTTAAATCCAGCGTAGGGCGGCGTCTCCGAAGGGGGTATAGGCAGTCGCCTGGGTAAGTGGCTGAAAGCCAGGCACGGGATTTTCATGCCGGGCATAGTTGGGCAACAGCATCGGGGAGACGGGTCTTGACTCCAGCCCTGCCCGTTTAATCTCCCGCTGCCAGCGGCGGACATGCTCCAGGCTGAGCTTGCCGGGCTTCGCCTTCTTAGCCCATTTAGCCGCTGACCTGCCCGCCCTCCTCCCGAAGACGAATAAGTCCAGCGTGGAGTTGCCGATGAGCCTGTTCCTGCCGTGCACTCCCCCCTCACACTCGCCAGCGGCAAACAGCCCCGGCACCGGAGTCGAGGCGTCGGCTCTGATTACAATCCCGCCGTTCTGGTAGTGCAGGGTGGGGTAGACCAGCATCGGCTCCCGGGTTATGTCAATATCAAAGCGGGCAAACTGGCGGACCATCGCCGGCAGCTCCCTGGCGACGGTTCCTTCTCCCCGGATGATGTCAATCATCGGGGAATCAAGCCACACGCCGACCTCTCCCGTCGGCGTGGTTATCCCTCTATGGCGCTCCCGGCATTCCCGGATGATAGCCGAGGCTTCGGTATCCCGTGCCTCCAGCGGGTGGATAAACTGCTCGCCGTCACCGTTGATTACCTGAGCGCCCAGCGTCCTCACCTTTTCGGTGATTAATAGCCCCAGTATTTGCACCGGGAAAGCCGCTCCTGTGGGGTGATACTGCATGGTATCAATGTGGACAAGGGGGCAGCCGGCGCGGTAAGCCAGGACGAGTCCGTCGGCGGTGGCGCCGTAGTGGTTGGTGGTGGGGAAGCCTTGAATGTGGGTCCGTCCCATCCCGCCGGTAGCCATCACCACCGCCCCGGCGCGCACCAGGCTCATCTCCCTGGTCTCCAGGTTCATTAATATCGCTCCACAGACCTGCTCCTTGTCGTCCATCACCAGTTCTATCGCCGGTTGAAACTCCACGAAATCAAGGCTTCTTCCCTGCATCTGCCTCTGGCGGATTTCATCACGGATGACCCTCATTTCCTCCAGCCCGGTGTAGTCCCGGCAGGAGTGCATCCGGCGGCGGCAGGTGCCGCCGCCCGAGAGCTCATGGTATGAGCCGTCGGGCTCTTTATCCCAGTTGACCCCCAGGGACTCCAGCCACTTGATTGCCTCGGGGGCATCCCTGACCAGTGCCTCCACCAGGTCGGGGTTGTTGGTGAAGTGTCCCCCGCCCATTGTATCCAGGTAGTGAAGGATGGGGGAGTCGTTTAGTCGGTCTGCCGCCTGGGTTCCTGCCTGGGCTCCTACGGTGTTGGCATCGCCAAGGCGCAGTTTTGTGGCTATTAGCACCGAGGCGCCGTTCTCCGCGGCGAGGAGGGCGGCGGTCCCTCCCGCCCCTCCGCAGCCAATCACCAGCACATCGACATCGTAATCAATCTTGTCCAGGTCGACTTTATCGGGGTCGATGCGGCTGTTCCCTTCCAGTATATCGGCTATCTCCAGGGGCGCCAGGCTGCCCTTATTCGGTCCTATTTTCAAGGGGCGGAGCTGCTCTTTTATGTAGTCAGGGTGAAATTTGCTTACCAGGGCTTCTCTTTCAGCCTCGGCTAGGCGGGGGAATGCTTCTTCCAGCCGCATCGTCCGGCTTGCCTCTACTCTGCGGACGCTCTCTTCCATATAGGCGGGATACGGCATATCAATAGCCTTCCTTTACTACGCCGGCTCTATCTCCCGGGCGGCATACCTGGAGCGCAGCTCGGCTTCAGCGGCTTTCTTTAATCCCCCCATCTCAGCATCAAATTTTCCCTCCTCTATCTCTTTTATTCTATCCCGGTTATGCTGAGATTCAGGCGCCAGGTAGACTCCTCGGAGGCGCCGCGCTGCCAGGGCGATATTATAGGGCTGAAGTCCCTGGGGGCACCGGGCGGCACATAAGCCGCACATCAGGCAGTCAAAGGACTTTTCATAAACTTGGTCAATATCGCCTCTTATGGCGTCGGATATAAACTCCATCACCTCCAGGCTCTGGGGGCATGTCTTGGTGCAGTTGTTGCACCCGAAGCAGGTGATGATATCGGGGTAGAGCAATAAAAGCTTGTTCTCTCCCTCTCTGGGCTTCAGGTCGGCGACATCGTAAACCGCCTCGGCGGCGGGAAAGAAAGGCACCTGGGTGATAACCATATTTTGCTCCACCCGCGTCTGGCAGGCGAGTCCATATCTTATGGTGGGGTCGTGGGTGAAGTTGTAAATGGTGCTGCACGCCCCGCAGAAGCCGGAGCGACAGCCGCAGCCTCTGACGATGTTATACCCGCAGTATTCCAGGGCGGTCTGGATGGTAAGCGCCTGGGGGACCTTGTAACGCTTGCCCATTATGTAGATATCGACCGTTGTTGCTTTTTGCTCCATCCTTACCTCCGGCTAACCCAGACTCTAAACTCTATCCGTTAGCCGGCGGACTAAACAATATCAAAAATCAAATATAAAAAATCAAAATTACAATTCAAAATACAAAGATATTTTTAATTTTTTCTTTGTCATTTTGACTTTTGATTTTTGCTCTTTGCTCTACCTCCGGTTACAGAGTTGCTTCCTCGTGTCGGGCGCACCAGCACTGGATATTGACCGCCACCGGCAGGCTGGCGATATGGCAGGGAAAGCTCTCAATGTGGACCGCCAGGGCGGTTACTGTGCCGCCGTAGCCCATTGCCCCGATGCCAAGGTCGTTGACCCGCCCCAGAATCTCCTTCTCCAGCTCAGCGACCTCTCCATCGGGACTTGGCTTCCCCACCTTTCTCAACAGCGCTCTTTTCGCCAGCATCATCGCCTTTTCCGCTGTCCCCCCTATTCCGATGCCGACGATAACGGGAGGGCAGGGATTGCTCCCCGATTCATCAACCCGCTTTACCACAAAATCCACAATCCCCTGGCGCCCCTGCGCCGGCGCCAGCACCGTCAGGCGGCTCATATTTTCGCTGCCGCCCCCTTTGGGCATGACGGTGAGCTTGAGCCTGTCGCCGGGGACTATATCGGTATAAATCATCGCCGGAGTGTTGTCCCGGGTATTCACCCTTGCCGAGAAAGGCTTAAGCACCATAGACTTGCGCAGATAGCCCTCGCCATAGCCCTGGCGCACGCCTTCGTTTATCGCGGCGTAAAGGTCGCCTCCGGTTATGTGGACCTCCTGTCCCAGCTCCAGCAGGACCACTGCGGCGCCGGTATCCTGGCACAGGGGAATTTGCTCCCGGGCGGCGATTTCAACATTCAAGAGGATGTTGTCCAGGATATTACGCGCCACCTCTGATTTTTCCCTTTCCCGGGCTTGCTTCAGGGCGGCGAGCACATCCCCGGGAAGATAGTGGCAGGAATGCTCCAACAGGCTGGCGACCCTCCGGGTGATGTCGTCGGTTTTAATTTCCCTCATAATCGTCTGCCGGACTCAGGTTACTGCTTTAGCGATTAGACCTGCCTTTACCAGGGCTTCAGCCTGTTCCCGGGCGCTGTTAATCATGGCTTCGCTCTTCTTGCGGAGGTCGTCACGGCTGATTTTTAATCTGGCGAGACCTTCCTTCTGGGCTTCCATGCCCACATCCACTGCTTCACGCACAAAAGCCTCCGGCTCTCCCATTGTCGGGGCGATATAATCCTCGTTTATGCCCCGCTCTTCGGCATATCTTGCCAGCGACTCTGCGGCGACGATGCACATCTCGTCGGTAATGGTCTTTGCCTCCACATCAAGAACGCCGCGGAATATCGCCGGAAAGCCAACGGAGTTATTTACCTGGTTGGGGAAGTCTGACCTGCCGGTGGCGACAATCCGGGCTCCCGCCTCCCTGGCTTCCCAGGGCCAGATTTCGGGTATGGGATTGGCGCAGACGAAGCATATGGCGTCCTTTGCCATCAGCTTGACCTGCTCCGGGGTGATGACCCCCGGACCCGACCGGGAATAGGAGATGAGGACGTCTGCGCCGTCCAGTGCCTGGGTCAGGTCCCCGGTTTTTTCCTTGGGATTGGTGGTGGTGCAGAACCGCCATTTATCGGGGTATTGCTCCTTCTGTTCCTTCAGGTCCTTCCGTCGGGGATGAAGTATGCCCTTGCTGTCCAGCACTATGGTGTTCTGGGGCTTAACTCCATAGGTAAAGAGCAGCCGGGCACAGGCGACGTTGGCTGCTCCGGCGCCGTTGAGGACGACCTTTATATCGCCGACCTTCTTTCCCACGATTTTCAGGGCGTTGATGAGTCCCGCCAGCATCACCGTGGCTGTTCCCTGCTGGTCATCGTGCCAGACGGGAATTTCCGCCTCCGCCCTCAGCTTATCCAGGATGTAGAAGCACTTGGGATGGGAGATGTCCTCCAGGTTTATTCCGGCGAAGGATGGCTGAAGCCATTTTACCGCCTGGATGATTTCATCGGGGTCCTTGGTGTCCAGGCAGAGGGGCACGGCATCCACGCCGCCGAGGTATTTAAACAGGAGACACTTTCCCTCCATCACGGGGTAGCCTGCCTCGGGACCGATGTCTCCCAGTCCCAGGACCCTGGTGCAGTCGGAGACCACGGCGATGGTGTTCCATCTGTTGGTGAGCTCCCCGAACCTTGCCCTGTCTGCCTGAATTGCCCGGCAGGGCTCGGCGACGCCGGGGGTATAGTAGATGGCGAAATCGTTAAAGTCCCTGACCTGGCATTTGGGTATCGTCTGCATCTTACCCCGGTAGAATGCGTGCAGCTTCATGGCGTCCTCGGCGGGTTTCTTTGCCTTGGCTAAAAGCTCTTCCTTGGTTACTTCCTGTTTCATATATCTGGCTCCCTCAACGTAAGCGTATTTTGGCGGTAATTATAGCACAGCACCCTCACTTTGTTCCTTCCCCTTGGTGTTAATTTGTAGTTGCCTGATTCATCAGGCGCAATCGCCCAATAAATTGGGCAACTACATTTTTGAACAGCCTTTTTGTTTGTGTCATTGCGAGCCCGTCGGCTGACGGGCGTGGCAATCTCAGGAGAAATTCCCTCTCCCTTGATGGGAGAGGGTCAGGGTGAGGGTGCTCCGTTAGTCAACAGACTCCCCCTCCCTCTAACTCCCTCCCGCGAGGGGAGGGAGAAATATTTTGATTTTTGATATTGCTCAGGATTTAGAAATAGCTGCTCTAGATGAGCTGCTTGACCATATAGCTGTCCTCCCGGGTATAGCCGAGGGGATGATAATAATCTCTGGCGCCGACGCCGCTCAAGATGCGGATTTTCGTGGACTGGAACTCCTCGCGGGCAATCCTTTCTGCTTCTTGAAGCAGCTCTTTACCCAGACCCTGGTGCTGGACAGCCTCTTTCTTCGTCCTTCCCAGAGGGACTTCAGGTCCGAAGATATGCAGCTCCCTGACGAGAGCGCTATCCTGACCCCGGGGATTTATCCTCAGCCGCAGCAAGCCGAAGAGGGTCTCGTTTTCGTCTTCATAGCTGAGGAAGATTTCCTTCCCCCCCGAGGCGTCGTAGTCCCGCCGGGTTAATCCCGGTTCGCCAGCTATCCCGCCGTCCCTTAAGCGGTGTCCGTATTCCCGGCAGCGAATACATTGACAGCGAAGACCGAGCTCGCTCATTCGTCTTGCCACGGTCTGCCTCAGCGCCAGGTCGCTGCAGCCAGCGAGAATGAATTTACCGGGTATATCCCGCATCAACCGGGAGACCCGGACATATTTAGGGAGGAGGCTTTTGATATTAGCCAGCAAATCTATCATCTGCCCCTCTTCGTAGGGCTGGTAACGGTGATGGCGGTACCACTTTTCCAGCTCGCTCCCCGCTATTACCAGCGTGGGATAGAGCTTGAGCCCGTCGGGGCGGAAACGCTCATCGTCAAACAGCTTTTGCGATAGCTCCAGGTCGTGTTCGGGGCTTGAGCCGGGAAGTCCCGGCATCCAGTGGTAGTAAACCTTGAAGCCGTAGAGGCGAAGCAGGCTGGTAGCGGAGACGACCTCGGCTACTCCGTGTCCTCTCCTTGTCAGGCGGTGGACCTCGTCGTCCAGCGTTTGCACGCCGAGCTCTACCCTGGTAGCGCCAAATTCAAGCATCCGCTTTATCTCTTTCTCAGTGCAGTAGTCGGGTCGGGTCTCAATGCACAGTCCCACGCAGCGATGCTCGGCGGTCTCGTTTAACCTCTGGGCTTCTTCCAGGTCAGCCGAGGGAACGCCGTTTAAGGCGTCGTAGCAGTCCTTAACGAACTGGTGCTGGTAATCGTCGGGGTAGGCTAAGAAAGTGCCGCCCATAATGATGAGCTCCACTTTGTCCAGGGCGTGACCCATATCCGCCAGGGTATTCAGTCTATATTCCACCTGCTTTTGGGCGACGAAGTCGCATTTCCGGGCGCGGAGCACCGCCGGGGACTCCGGGGTATAGCTCTTCGGAGCGTCGGCGGAGCTGGGGCAATAGACGCATTTGCCCGGGCAGGGAAAGGGCTTAGCCATGACTGCCACTGGCGTCACGCCGGAAATGGTTCGCGACAGCTTCTTTACCAAGGTGTTACTCGGCTTTTGTTTCTATTGCTTGCTTTTTAGAGATTTCCGATTTAATGAAGGTGATAAAGGCTTCCACCAGGTCAGGGTCAAATTGTGTGCCGGCGTTGCGTTTAAGCTCGGCAATAGCCTGCTCGGAAGGCAGGGCATCGCGATAGGGGCGAGCTGAGACCATTGCTTCATAGGCATCGGTTATTGCCAGGATGCGGGCTTCCAGTGGAATCTCGGTGCCCCTGAGCCCTTCAGGATAGCCGCTGCCATCGTAGTGCTCGTGGTGGTAGAGGATGCCGGGAACGCAGGGGACCAGATTGGGCACGCTGCCAACGATGCTCGCCCCCAGTTTGGTGTGCGCCTGGATTGTTTTCCAGTCTTCGGGGGTAAACTTCCCCTTCTTGACCAGCGTTTCATCGGGGATGCCGATTTTGCCGACATCGTGGAGCAAAGCCGCCGCACTTATCCGGGTTACCTCGTCCTCGGAGAGGTCAAGTGCTCGGGCTAAGGCTACAGAGTAGTAGTTGACCTTTCGTGAATGTCCATAGGTGTAAGGGTCGCGGGACTCCACCACCGAAGCCAGGGAATAGATAGCGCTCAGGCTGGAGCTGGCAACCTCCTGCCTCGTGGTGGCTGACGGCGGGGATGGAGTTTTGGAGTAGGTCTGGCTCTGGTTACCCCCCCGGCTCTTGGCGTAATAGAGGGCGGTGTCAGCAGCGGCGATGAGGTCATTGCGCGTTGCTCCCGAGGAAGGGTAGTGGACCAGACCGATGCTGCTGGTCAGGACGATATTCAGCGGTTTAATTTCAATTACGATTTGTTTTCGAATGCGCTCCGCTACGGTGTAAGCGTCTTCTATTCCTGTCTCGGGCAGGATAATGGTAAATTCATCGCCACCGTAGCGAAAAGCCTGGTCGGCGCTCCTCAGGGAGTCCTTGATAAGCGCCCCTGTTCGTGCTAAGAGCCGGTCACCGGCGGGATGTCCATAGATGTCGTTGTATGTCTTGAAGGAGTCAATGTCCAGTATAAGCAGGGAGAAGGCGCCGCCATACCGCGAATGCCGGGCGATTTCCTCTTCAAGCCTTTCCTCAAAGTGACGCCGGTTGAATAGTCCGGTGAGGTCGTCAATGCGGGCCTTCTGCTCCGCAGCGATATAAAGCTGGTTTAATTCCTTTTTCTTCTGTTCCAGCTGCTGGTAAAGATATTGTCTTTCCATAACTGCGGCAATCTGGGTAACCACAAACTCAACTATGCCGATATCCTCAACGGTGTAAAGCTTGCTATCTTGCTTCTCTCCCATGGCTAAGATAGCCACAAGCCGGTTCTGGTTCATTAGAGGGAAGAGCATTTCTATCCCTGCTGATTTGAGATTTTGAGGCTCTTCCTGCTCCGCAATTCCCGGCTTGAGCCTGGCGAGCTCCATTTTAGATAGAGAGCGGGCTTCCTGCCTCAGCCGCTTGGTGATGGCGCTGTCGGGCTTCAAATGCAGCTTTCCTATGGGGTTATCTTCTGCCTCGGGGTAGCTGAATGTGGCAAGGTAGTCGCCTCCTTCAGGCTGGGGTAGCAACAGAGAAGCGCGGCGGCAATCAACAGACTGGGAAAGCAGGGGTATCAGTTTGCCTCCCAGTTCCTCCAGGGTGGAAAGGGTATTCGCTTTGCTGGTAAGGCTGAATAGCTGCTGGCGATAATCGTATTTTCCTCCTATCATACGGTGCTCTACACCGGGACTGAGAATGCCCAGCATCCAGTAAGCAAACATAGCTACCCAGGCTGTAGCCCCGATGGCTGAGGCGATAACCGCAAGGTTTATGGTAAAGCCAAAGATGAGGTGAAGCAAGAAAAACATGATGAAATACGCCTCTACAGCGCCAAAGCTCATAATCGTCCATACCAGCCCCCGGCGGAAGACGACCTGGATGTCCAGCAACTGGCGGGCTATTACGGCGTAGCTAAGAATGCTCGCCATAATAAAGTTACCGATATGAGCCATGGGATAGTTGCTCCCCAGGGGACTTAGACTGATAACCAGAGAAGCGAACAGAGCGACAAGACCGGCAAAAAGATAGTTCATCTGGTTTCGCTCTCTGGGGTCAGCCAGCAGCCTCTGTCTCCGTGCCAGAAGGTAAGTATCCCTGCCCAGCAGGATGGAAGTAATAGCGGCTATGACGATGAGCCAGATGCCGTAGTCAACGGAGACGCCGCCGGTGAATTTAATGCTCTGGGGGATATAGCCCCACGCCGCCAGGGCAACAGTCCCTCCCAGGATGAGATAAGCATAGGGTATCCTGTCCCGCTCCTGATAAAGAGCCCGCAGGAAGTAGTGGAGTTGAATTGTCATCAGTATGCCCAAAGAGGGGACGATTTTAGCCATGAGAAGCTCGTGCTGGATGAAAATATTGCTGTATAGCAGGAAGCTGCTTAAGCTCCATAGCATCGCGGCGACGAGGTAGATAAAGAAGAATTTCTGCTGCCTTTGCCAGGGTCGGGTGGTCAGCAGGATAACCAGCAGCGGGATGAACACCACCACGGCAATTAATGGAACCAGGGCATAATTACTCATTGCTAGACCAATTATTAACATAAGTGCCCAGGCTGTCAAGAAGGACTTAAGTAAGCCTGGCTTTTATGACAGGGGGGCGTCGCCAAACAACTCCGCCGAAGGTTAAGTTTGTTTTACCGCCGGCGCAAGCAGTAGGCGACAAGCAGGACATCAAGGAAGGTGAGCATTATAATGATGACCCATACCCATGGGGGTGTTGGCAGTGTTTGTGCCGGCTGTTTCGGGGTCATAACCGTGAAAACACCAACGCTGGAGTCACTGGATACCGGTGCGGTTGCTCTTACCCGCCAGTAATAGGTGGCGCCCCAATCCAGCTCTCCCTGATACTGGTAATGGGTGGTAGATATTTTTTCCTGTACTAGTATGTCGGTTAAAGCTTCATCTCTGGCGAGGATGAGCTCATATTCGGTGGTGGGGGGGAACCCTTCCCAGGTGAATACTGGTGAGCGGGCAATGTCTTTACTACCCACGGCGGGGGTAAGCAACAGGGGGGCGAGGTATGCCACCCCTTCCTCGGAGGAGCATTCCTTTACCTTGAACTTCAGTGGTGGCGACCACCGGCTGTGAATGCGGTAACCTTCAGTGCCTTCGCAGCTCCTCACTTTCCAGTAGTAGGTTTCGCCACAGATGAAGCGAAGCGAGTCTGAGTCGGGACACCAGGTGGGAGAATATTGGTCAACAGGAGTTATGTTTTCTTCCTTGTGGATTATGTCGGTGAAATCTTCATCCAGGGCTATCCACAGGTCATATTTTTCGGTGGAGGGCAGCATTCGCCAGGAGAAGCAAAACTTCACCGCCTCACAGGTGCATACATCGCAGGGCATTGAATCCGTCGCTGGAGGTGGTGGACTGTTCGCCCAGGGGGTTTGCAGGGAGAAGGCATCGGTGTAAGTCCAGAGGCGCCCCACGGTATTATAGGTTTTGTTGTCGTATCGGGACACATCTCCGTTGAAATAATCGCGGTCATCAATCGCCCATAGCTCGACATTTTCCTTGACCGTTGCTTTTAGTGACCCCAGTTTGATGGTGATATTAGCACTGGGCAGGGTATCCCAATCACTGGGTCTGATATTTTCCAGGTGGGGGATGAGGAGACGGGCAATACCTTCTTGCAGTTGGAAGGCGCCATAAAGGACGCCTCCTTTGTGAACCAGCCCGCAAAGTCCTGTCGTGACTGCGGTTGGTCTATTCAGTTCCTTCCACGCCCTGGCGCCGCCGATAGTCCAGCGGTATACATCGCTCAGGCTTCCGTCGCTGGCGGCGTAGATGAAGGGGTTGATGCTGAATTCTTCATCAGGGGTGAAGTACATTTCGTTCCCGAACCGCGGCAGGGGCGTGGTAAGGCTGAATGTTTCTCCACCATCGTTTGAATAGGCTATCCTGCCGTTTCCATCCTTCTCGGAAACAAGCACGTTGTCTGTGTCATAAGCAATCACTGCAGCGCCAGACTTAAGCCCGGTATCCAGGTCCCTTTTCCATTCCCAGACGCCTCCCCACTTTTCCTCATTCCAGCTGTATTTATTCAACATTTCGTCGCTCAGGATATAGACTAATTTATCGCCTACCACGGCGATGTCAGTGACCTCGGGACAACGGCTGAGCTGTGTCCAGCTCTGTCCTCGGTCCTCGGAATACTGCAAAGTTTGAGTGCCCGGCACGGCAAAGTAAATTCGCTCCTTTTCTGCCCCCTCTGGCGTTGACCTCAAGATTATGTTAGCCTTTCCAGAGAAGCACAGCACCCTCTCCCACGTCTCGGTCAATGCCTCGGTTGCGGTTTTCCCGGTGCGCCACAGGCTGTTAAAGGAAGTGAAATTATTTACTGAGGCGAGATAAAGGACGGAGTTATTCGCGCAAGAGGCGTAATCCCAGAGGCGGGATATTCTGGTATCTATCAGGCTGAGCTGGTTCCAGCTATCGCCGTTATCGTTGCTTCTGGAAAAGGCGCTTTCGTCAGGTTGAGTTACGTTGTTACCACTCCACGGACCGGGCAGGGTCGTGTTTGCCCATGCCGCAGCGGTGGTCACATTATTCGTGCTTGTGGCACAGTAGAGTATGCTGCCCGTGGTTGTCCAGCGGACCAGGGCATTGGCACGACCTGAGACAGCACCACCAGTGGGTGGTTTGGTGGGTATTTTCCAGTCGGGAGGTTCACTAATTCCTAATAAAGGCTCGGTGCAATTGTGAATCAGGGCGCTAGCGGACTTCGCTTCGGCGGATACCTCCCCGGCGATGAGCATATCCTTGTTCACGATGTAATCAATCGAGGCTATTCCGGCTCCGGTGCCTCTGGTGACGTTTAGACGGTATCCCGCTCCCTTGTCGTTTATTATTTCCAGCAGATATACATCATCGTAAGTCGTATTGGAATAATAGCTGGCATAGGCAATCCAGTTTTTGGTGCTGAAATCCTGGTCTGACGGGAGGGCGAGGTCGGAGAAGATTACTTCATTTTTCTCTGGCGAAGCCCCGACGGCCGCACTTATTTCGGTGAGAGTCTTCCAGTCTGTGGAGTCATGTGTTTCGCTGACGGTGTATCTTTGCCCGCTACATAAGTAAGTCCCGTTTGCCCATGAAGCGATGGCGAAGAGCATTTCGTCATTGTTATAGTTAGGGGAGAAGCGGACAGTGGTTATATCAGCCTTTAGTTTTTGGTCTGCCCAGGAAATGAAACGGTCTATCCAGGTGGTTGTCCACACCCCGCCATTAGTCGGGCTGGTGGGGTTTCTGGTGCCGATGGCGATGTCACGGTAGATATCGTCCGTCTCCTCATATTCCAGCGAAATAGCGATATCGGAGATAAGCGTATTATTCAAGTTAAAGTAGGTAGTATTTTTCCACTTATCCCCGCCGTCCTCGGAGGTATAAACCGCGGTTCTATTGTTGGTGACCACAGCCATAAAGTCGGGGTTATCGGGGGCAACAGCGATATCCCAGGCGGGCAGTTTAGCGCCAGCCTTAATGAGAGCCTGGGTGGTATCGTTTTTCCAGGTAACGCCAGCATCAGTCGACTTGTAAACCATCCCCGTCTCATTCGGGTCGCGACTTCCGTTCCCGTTATCATCGTGCCATGTGGGGATGTCCAGGGCATAAAAGGTATCGTTAGCGCTCATAACGAAGGTATTTATCTCGCTGGGGGTAGCCACGACATAGCCTTTTCCGCTGGGGGTCTCAATTGCCGACCACTTTAGTCTGTCGGGACTGGCTGAGGCTGGCTGACTGCCTGCCAGCGGGAAAAAGCTCACCAGCAGGAGAATCCCCAGCACTCCCACCAGCAACCGGGCACGTCTCGCCTTATCCATCATACTTATTATTATCCCACAGCTTATATTTTAGCAATACCTGCCTCATATTTCCTGTTGATAAGCTAAAGTTGACTATTTTAGCACCTTTATATATATTAGTGAAGGCGGGAAGCTGTTGCAATACTCGGTAAAGTTTGCTATTATGGAAAATAGCTTTTAAGGAGGTTTAGGAAATGGCAGCGGAAGAAAAAAAGAAAAGCATAAGTGGGGTGTTGAAGGAGCTAGCCGCCACGACCGAGGGTCTGCTGGGGTTAGGAGTAATGGATATGGAGGGTGTCCCCATTGCTGTTGTTACCCCGCCGGGCTCATCGCTCAACGCTGAGTTGGCGGCAGCCCAGCTGGCGGTGGTGGTGCGGCTCTGTAGTTTGACCTCGGATAAGTTGAAGCTCGGTGGATTCGATGAAAATCTGATTAGCACGACTTCAAAGTATATTTTGACCCGACCCCTGGGGGCTAATTTCTACCTCGCAATGATTTTGTCCCGGGACTCTACTACGCTGGGTATGGTGCGCATGATAGCCAAGGAGCACGCCGACCAGGTATACGACGCATTGCCTAAATTTTAAGCCGGTTCACTCGGAATAAGGAGGAAGTAGAGATGGAGCAAGAGAATATCGAAAGGATGGGGAGGGCAGAACCAAAAGGAGAAGCAAGGGGAGAGGCAAGGGGAGAAGCAAGGGGAGAGGCAAGGGGAGAGGCGAAGCCAGGAACAAAGCATAGTTTGAAGAGCACCCTGGAAGAGATGGGCGACCAGATTGAGGGGTTGTTGTGCGTTGCGGTAGCGGGCAGTGACGGGGTTGCCATTTCTACCTATGTGCCTTCTGGCTCTATGGTTAATAGTGAATTAGCTGCAGCACAGCTGGCAGCAATATTCCGGATGTCTCGGGCAACCGCGGATAAGCTAAAGGCTGGTGAAGTTGAGGACAACTTGCTCACTTCGGCAGCAGGTCAAATTTTGATTAAGCCGCTAAATGCCGAATCCTACCTCGCTATAGTGGCTTCCCGGAATGCTCCTCTAGGCATAATGCGGCTCGCGATTAAAAGCTATGCCGGTGTGATAGAGCAAGCTCTGGGTAGAGTCAGCTAAAAATAAACCACTACAACGTTGAGTTATTCTCGCCACTTGCTATTTTATGTTTTTTCGCTTAGAATATAGTTAAAATATACTTTGTGGGGTAGAGATGGCAAGCGGGAACGAAGGCAAACCTGTGAAAAACAGGGAGTTGGATGATGTTGAGGAGCAACTCGTCCGGAAGCTCAAGGCATTGGGCTACCAGGTTGACCGCAATGTTACCCTTCAGGGTAAGTTCAAGACTGAATATACCTTCAATCTGGTAGCTCGTAAGAGCAACGGTCTTATATCTTTTATTACTGCCATAGGTGTTATCAAGCACGAGGATAATCAGCCAATCGGATTAAACGAAGTCTTCGAATTTGATGACATGTGCTATAACTGTGACATTTCGGATAAGGTTCTCATTGCCGTTCCCGGGCTTGATTCCGTGGCGGTTCAATTCGCCAAGGGGCAACAGGTAAGGGTTTTGTCCGGGGAAAGCCTCAAGGAGTTTTTACAGTTGCCTGTCCCCAAGCGGGCTAAGAAGAGCCTGGTAATAAGGTTCGATTCCAAGGAGCAGTTATCGTCTTCTTTCACCGAGCTGGGATACACCGCGGAGAATGATAGCAAGGTGAAGGGGAGGTCTGGGGCTCAATATAGTTTTGATATTCTTGCCCGGGAAGATGATGGCTTCATGCCGCATCAGTTAGTCGTTGATGTGCTCACCAAGGAGCAAGTAAGCCGGGAAGAGGTATCTGCGTTTGATACCAAGGCTTATGATGCCGGGATTGAGCACAAGGTTTTACTGGTTTCCGGCGAGCTTGCTGCTGAAGCGGCTCAGCTTGCCCGGAAGCAAAGGGTCACGGTTGTGAAGCTTGGTAGCCGGAGTCAGGAGATATTCATCGGTGAAGAAGCTCCTGAGGAAGTTGCTGAGAAAGCCGAAATGCCTGCTGAAGAAGCAGTTGCCGAGGAGGAGGAGGTCGTTGAGGAAGTGAAAGAGGCGGTTGCCAGGGAAAAGGGCGTCAAGAAAGCCGAAGCTGGGAAAGCCGAAGCTGGGAAAGCC
>CAYHBC010000001.1:36527-42892 GCA_964354775.1 uncultured Dehalococcoidales bacterium | reverse complement strand
GAAAGCCGAAGCTGGGAAAGCCGAAGCTGGGAAAGCCAAAGCTGAGAAAGCCGAGAAAGTCGAAGCAGAGAAAGCCGAAGCACCTGCTGAGGAAGAGGCTCCTTCCGGGGATGTGTCCACCATTGAAAGTGCTATCGCCGAGCTGTTGACCAAGGCGCCAAAGCCCAAAGCCAAAGCCAAAGCCAAGGCGGAAGCCCCAGCCGAGGTCGAAGCCGAGGCAAAGCCAAAGGAAAAAGCGAAGAAGGTAAGATTACTCAAGCAGGCGATTACCGCCGAGGTGTTGAAGCTAATCCCTGAGTCTACGGCAAGAAGATTTATTGCTATGCCAATGTCTATTACCGGTCATACCTTGCAAATGGCGATGGCAAACCCTGCTGATATATTCGCCCTTCAAATTCTGGAACATCAGAGCAAGATGAGGATAAAGCCGATAGCTGCTGAGGAAAAGGAAATTCAGGAGGCTATCGACTTTAACTATAAGGGTTTCGGGAAAATCCAGGAGCAGTTAGCTTATATTCCCGGTGACCTCACTACTGCTGATGAAGCCGACCTGGTTGCCTCTACCGCTGATGCTCCAGTGTCCAACGCCCTGCGCCTTATTATTGATGAAGCGGCTAAAGCCCGAGCCTCCGATATTCACATTGAGCCGGAAGAGGATAGATTGAGAGTCCGCTATCGTATTGACGGCGTTCTTCAGGAGACCATGTCCCTGCCTATGAACATACACTCTGCACTCGTCTCGAGAATCAAGATTATGAGCGACCTGAACATTGCCGACCATATCCGTCCCCAGGACGGTCAGTTCAGCATTGAGACTGGTGGTCGCGACGTTGATATTCGTGTTGCTACCTGTCCCACTGTTCATGGTGAACAAGCGGTGCTCCGACTTCTTGATAAAACATTAGCCGCTCGGGAGCTGGCGCAGTTGGGCTTCCTTCCTGAGGTGCAGGCGAGGTACGAGGATATGCTCCGGGTTCCTTTTGGAATGATTGTAATTAGCGGACCTACTGGCGCGGGAAAAACCACCACCCTTTATGCCTCCATCAACCAGTTGGACAAGGTATCCCGGAATATTATTACTGTTGAAGACCCTGTGGAATATCGCTTTCCCAATATAAATCAGATGCAGGTCAACCCTAAAGCAGGGTTTACCTTTGCCACCGCCCTGCGTTCTATATTGCGTCTTGACCCCAATGTTATCCTGGTAGGTGAGATACGCGATAATGAAACAGCGAGGATTGCGGTTCAGGCTGCCTTGACCGGTCACCTCGTCCTCGCCTCTCTCCATGCCAATGACGCCGTAGGCGTGGTCTACCGTCTTATCGACCTCGGCATAGAGCGCTTCCTTGTTGCTTCAGCAATCATTGGCACGGTGGCTCAGCGTATGTTGCGCCGCATCTGCAATGATTGTTCTCATTATGTTAAAGCCCCCAAGATGGAGCAGCTAGCTTATGAAAGGTACATCGGGGAAAAGAGAGAAGAGTTCCTTTACGGCAGTGGCTGTGAACCTTGTGCTTATTCTGGCTATCGAGGCAGGGTGGGGATGTTTGAGGTGCTCCATATGACCGACGGGCTGAGGACATTGATACTGCAAGGCTCCAGCGACGTTGCCTTTCGCAAACACGCCCTTAGTGAAGGCATGGTTCCCCTAATCGCCGACGGCTTTCTCAAGGTGAAGCAAGGCACTACTACTCCCGCTGAGGTATTGCGCAGTGCCTACACCGTAGAGGAAGTGGGGAAGAAGGGGGAAGAGGCAGAAGAGGTAGTGGAGGAGGAGCAAGAGCAATAAATCGAGGCATAAAAGAGTTAAGGAGGACTGGTGAATTTTGATTATCTGGCTTATACCAAGGACAAGAGATTGATTAGGGGCAACATTAGCGCTGCGTCCGAGGCAGCGGCTGTTGAGATACTTGCCCCCGGCGGCTTACGGGTGGTGACTATAAAGGCATCCCGAACTCTGCTCAACCTGGAGAGGCTGGCTGATGCCTTTGTCGCCGTAAAGCCTAAAGAGGTGGTGATGTTCTCCCGGCAGCTAGCCCTGCTTCTTGAATCAGGAACCGATATTATCGCTGCCCTTGATGTATTGCAATCGCAGATTGCCAATAAGGGATTTAGAAAGATGGTGAGCCAGATAATGACCGATGTCCGCTCCGGCGCCAGGCTGTCGGGGGCAATGCTGAAACATCCCAAGGCTTTCTCCAGGCTTTTTTGCCGCACTATGTCTGTCGGTGAAGAGACAGGTAACATGGAACAGGTGTTGCGGCAGATGGCTACTTACATTGAAAAACAGGCTGCCGCCCGCTCCAAGGTCAAGGGTGCTATGGTTTACCCCATAATAGTAATACTGCTGGTAGTCGCTGTTGTCGCCGTGATGACCTTTTTTGTTATGCCTAATTTCATGACTCTTTACAGTGCCCTTGGCGCTAAGCTACCGGCGATGACCAGGGCTCTTCTTACTGTAAGCGGCTTCCTGCTGAATTACTGGTGGATTATCGTGCTTGTTGCCCTGGGCATCGGTATCGCCTTTTACACTTATATCAAGACGCCTGCCGGTGGCTATCAATGGGACGGGATAAAGCTCAGATTGCCTCTGGTGGGTCCGGTTACCCGCTACAGCGAACTGGCTCGTTGTGCCAGCACCATGTCTACCCTGTTCCGTGCTGGACTTCCCCTGCCCGAGATAATGACCATGGTTATCGATAATAGCGGCAACAAGGTGCTTGCCGAGGCATTGACCAATGTTCGCACCGAGATGCTCAAGGGACAGGGACTGTCGCGTCCCATGTCCCGTAATTCTGTCTTTCCTCCTCTCATGGTGCAGATGGCTGCCGTTGGTGAGGGGACCGGTAACCTTGATGCCACCATGGAAACCGTAGCCACAAGCTACGAAATGGAAGCCGCTGACCGCACCAATGCCCTTATCGCTGCCATTCAGCCGGTTACCACCATCATTATGGGGGGCATAGTCGCCTTCATCGCCCTGGCTCTTGTCTCCAGCATGTATGGCGTTATGAGCCAGATACAGGGTTAAACAAAGGCTTTAAGCACTATTTCCACAGCGGCTCGGCATTGTCGGCTCTCTCTATGTCATTGCGAGCCCCTTCGCTTCCTGTCATTCTGAGCCCCTTCACTTCCTGTCATTGCGAGCGTAGCGAAGCAATCTGTGGGATTGCTTCGGGGCTGTGCCCCTCGCAATGACCGGTAAACACTCTCAGGGTGCCTGGCTTGATACTCTGCCTTAAATATAGTAAACTTAAGAGTATAAGGGGAGGAAGGATGAGGCTTATGAGTCAAAAAGGGCAGACCCTGGTGGAGGTGCTTATCGCCATAGTTATTCTGGGCATGGTTGCTGTTCCCTTTCTCACTTCTCTGAGCGTCAGCTCCCGAGCCATAATGGTTGCCGATGACAAAGCCGCTGCCGAGAGCCTTGTTCGCAGCGAGCTGGAATATGTTAAGGAGTCCCCTTATAACTTCACCGGTTTCTCTTATAAGATTCCCGCCACTCCCAATAACCCGCCCCCCTGGGACTCCTCTCGCATCGCCCTCGATAGCTGTTATGCTGGCTACTCGGTAAATGTTACCGGTGTGCCCATTGACCCCGATACCGGTGAAGCATTGGCTAACCCTCAGAACGACAAGCACATTCAGAATATAACCGTAGTAGTTTATCATGAGAATACCTCAGTGCTTGCTATGAGCACTTACAAGACGGACCGATGAAGATGATACATAAAAATCAGAAAGGGCTTACCCTTGTAGAGCTGCTGGTGGCTATAGCCATATTTGGTGTTGTTGCCGGAGCTACCAATGCCGTCATCGTTCAGATGGTTCAGAGCAGCCGCACCAGCGCCCATATGGTCGCTATCCGGCAGGCGCAGTCGGCAGCCTACCGGGTGAATTGCGATGCCCTACAGGCTCAATATGTTAATGCTAGTGCATCTGACGGAGGTTTTCCCCTTATCTTAAACTGGACTGTCTGGGACACCGGTGAGGCTCATAGCGTTACTTATGACCTTGTCAATCCCTCGGGTGACCTTTATGAGCTTCAGCGTGAGGATGAAACAAGTAATGGCACGCTGACCACCATAGTGGGTCAATATATTTATCGGGGCACAGAGCCGCCCCGGCAGACTAGCTGTAGCTGGAATAATACTGAAAAGGTGCTTACTTTGAATATAACCACCAAGGCTGGTCAGGAAGTTGAGGCGAGAACATATAAAATTAAGCCCCGACCTTTTGTGGGATAATGAGAAAGCTGGAGGGTGATTCAGGAGGAGGTGTTAAATGAACAAGACGAGGAGAAAACTGGAAAAGATGTTGAACCCCTTGAGGAGGAATGGGTCGGGGCAGGGCGCCCTGTCGATAGTTTTGCTCCTACTGCTCATGGGCTCGGTGATTATCGTTCCGCTTCTGGTATTTATGCAGACCGGGCTTAGAGCCGGCGGGGTTTACGAGTCCAAGATGGGAGAATTCTACGCCGCTGACGCCGGGGTTGAAGACGCCTTGTGGTGGATAAGGAATGCCCAACCCAACCTGACCGAAAAGTTCCCTTCCTACGATGTTTATGACTACGATACAGACTATTCTTACCTCTTACCTGATGAGATGAATAACTGGAATGTAACCGTTAGCATAACCAATATCTGGATTCCGCTACTGGATGCCCCGGACGCCGACGAGGCGAGGCTGATTGTTGAGGAGGGCAGGCTAATCGTAACCGGCAGTCTCATTACCCTTAACGGGACTACCGGTTACCAGATAAAGATGGCTTATTATTACGAAACCAACTCGTCAAGTCCTTACTATGACCCCAACGGGACAAATCTGATGGTGGATGACATCGGGGTGTGGCTGTCCGGGGGGTTTCACTATGTTCCCGGTTCAGGCACCCTTGCGGCTTACGATTTTACTCCTGATGTGACGGCTCACTGCGGCGGCGAGGCAGTAGTCTGGGATATACGCACCTTATTCAGAAGCCTTCCCGGTGGGACGACCTATCCCCTGACGAGAATCGTCAATTTCAAGTACACCGGTCCCCCGGGGCAGGCTCCCAGTGCTCTTCCCTGGGTGGAGACAAGCAGGGTTAGCGACCTTACTCTTTCCTGGGATGCCGACTCTAAACCTTACCGGATTACCTCCCTGGCAGGCGGCACCATTGCTGAAGCTTATGCTATCAAGACCGAGTTGCGCAAGCTGGGCAGTGCTGTAGAGGGCGACTACGCTGCCGCGGGCAACACCTTGATGACCTCCAGCGGAGACACGGCATACCGGAATGTCCTCTCTGAGAAATCGAGTGGTACTATTACCAATGATGATATTCCGATTGGTGCCACCGTGGAGGCTGCCTTCCTCTACTGGTCGGGCTGGATAGACTTCCATTACTGTAATAAGACGGGAAGGTTCTCTTATAGTTGGAGGGAGATACCTGGATTGAAGTATTCCAACGACACTACTCCCGATAAACACATACTGATTAACCAGAGCGCCAGGGTGGATACGGTTATGTTCGGCACGGGGAGCAATATGACCCTGGTGCGCGCTAGCAAGTGGCAGGTTGAAGAAAATGGGGGTGCTAGTGGAGGTTGGTGGGGCGACCTCACCGGAACTGTGGACACCTGGTCCTATGCCTGCTTTGCCGATGTCACTTCTCTGGTCAGGGGGCTCATTGCCTCCGGGGAAGTAGGAGCCAACGGCGCTGGTACATATGTCATGGGTCATGCCGTGAAGGCGGCAAGACCTGGCTACCCCGAATATACCTTTACCTTTGCTGATACCGCTGCCACCACCGGCTACCCTCTGGGCACCCCGGCAAAAAGATGTGGGAGTGAATGGGGCTATCAAACTCGCTATCAATATGCTTATGCCGGCTGGTCGCTGGTAATCATCTACTCCAGTCCCGCGACAAAAGGGCACCAGCTCTATGCCTATGGCATCCAGACAGACGACTTTACTTTTGTTAACGGACAGGCGAGCGGGGGGGATAGAGAGATAATTAACGTCAGTGGTTTCCTGGCTCCCGATGATACCTCCGGCAGCCGCTTGACCTGCTTCGTTGGCGAAGGCGATTCAATCTATGGGTGTAACAGGCCTTGGTCGGGGGACAACGACTGGCTAAAGGTCAACGGCGTCAGCATGAGTGATAGCCTTAACCCCTCTTGCAATGTCTGGAATGACTATTCCAACGCCCTGGATAACCCCTCCATTAGCGGGGTGGATATAGATACCTTTAATATGTCAAGGGCTATAAACCCCGCCGATACTGCGGCTCAAATAGAAGTGGGAAGTACCTACGACATCTATAATGTGGTGTATATTATCCTCTCTTTCCGCAGTGAGATTACCACCGGCGGCACCATCAACTACCT
>CAYHBC010000001.1:16424-36427 GCA_964354775.1 uncultured Dehalococcoidales bacterium | reverse complement strand
TTATCTTTGATTTTTGATATTGTCTAGGATTTTGCCCCTATAACCGCTATAAAGTATTGTTTTCTTCCCCAAAATAGGACTAAAGTATTGCATAACTAAACCAAAGCTTGCTAATATTATTTATTTAGATGAAGCTTAGTAAAACGGTGCAGTGGATTTTGACCCTGGTCATATTGGTGGCGTTAATCTGCGCGGCGGTGGTTATGTTTAATAGGCAAAAGGGGATACAGGGCGGTTTAGAGGCGCAGCTGACCCAGGCGCAGCAGGAATATACCAAGTACAAGGCTCAGAGGAGCGATTTGGAGGGAAGGCTCAACCGGGCTAACGCTGACCTTTCCCGGCTGCAGGAAAAGTTTCATCTCCCTACTGAGGCGGTGGAGATAACCGACGCCATATTTGACGCTGCCGATGACTCCAACGTGGATATTATCCGGATTTTCTCCTCGCTCCCCAAGGAGGAGAAAGAGGTGGAGGGAGAGGTCATTGGCTATGATGTTTTTACGCTGACGATTACCGCCCAGGGCGATGTGGTGACAAAATTGCTCAAATTCAGCGATGCCTTGAGTGCGGCATTTCCCGAAAGCACCCTGAATAAGGTGGCGGTTGATGCCGATAAGGGGGAAATCACCGTGGATTTGACCCTTTATGCGCATAAAGGCGTATAAAGTTATGGAGAGAGATGGCTAGAGAACAGGCTAGTTTATATATTGACGATGCCGCAATCTATGTGCTTCTTTCCCGGGGCAGGCAGGTTGTGAAATGGGGAAGCATCTCCCTGGAGCCGGGATTGGTGGCAGAAGGGCTAATTCGGGACGAAGATGCTGTAGCGGCTAAGTTAACCGCGCTGTGGCAGTCTCAGGGAATTGGAGCCAAGAAGGTCATCGCTGGCATCAGCGGTATCAGTTACCTCTCTCATGTGATTACTATTCCTGAGCTGCCTCCCGAGATGCTGCCCGAGGCGGTGACGCGAGAAGCCAGCGCCGCTCTGACTGTTTCCCTGGAGGAGGTCTATATCTCGTGGCAAATCCTCAGCTCTGTTCCCGGGGAGATAAAGATTTACGTCTCTGCCTTGCCGCGAAACTCGGTGGATGTCCTGGTAGTGACATTACGCAAGGCAGGGCTTGATGTTCACCTTGCTGATGTGAAGCCCCTGGCTATTGCCCGGACGGCTACTGAGCCCTTAGCTATAATGGTTGATGTCCAGCCTGCTGGTTTTGACATAATTATACTGGCAGATAGTATGCCTGCGGTGGTGCGGAGCCTGCCGTTACCCCAGGGAGTCCCCCTGGAGGAAAATTTACCCACGATAATTGAGGAGTTAGACCGTAGCGTTATTTTCTATAATTCCGCTCACATGGAGAGACCTCTTGATATTACTGTGCCCATATCGGTTTCTGGCGAGCTTGCCGCGCGAGAGGATATCTGGGAACAAATTAGCGGTCGGCAAAATCGTCCTGTTCAGGTGATGCCTTCGCCCATGGAGGTCGCTGAAGGCTTCCCGGTAAGCCGCTATGTTACTAATATGGGACTGGCTCTTAAGGAGGTGCTGGCTAGCGAGAAAGGCGCCATAGCCTATTCCCAGATTAATTTCAATGCTCTTCCTGAGGTCTACCGCCCTAAAGCTCGCAAGCTGGCGGATATACTCCTCGTCCCCACCATCGTCGCCGGGCTTGCCCTGGTAGCCATAGCCGCTTTCTTCACCGTCTCCGTCTCGGTTCAAAATAGGGGATTAAGAGGTGAGCTGGACGCACTAAATCAGAAGATGATAGCCGAGCATGTTACGGCTGAAGACATAGTTGCCCTTAGCGGAGAAGTTACTTTAGTGGAAGCAACCAAGGATGCCTTTGCCGCTGACCTTGATGCTTTTCTCGCCAGTAGAGACAAGGTCAATGGTGACCTCTGGGAGGCAAACCAGTGTTTGCCGGGAGCAGCAGTCCTGGATAAAATGACCCTCACTACCAAAGAGATTGCAGGAGCCGCAGGCGAAGCATTAACCGAGTATACCCTGACGCTCGAGGCTTACACCACTGATGAAGAGTCCATCATGAGGTATGGCGATGATTTGAGGGCCAGTGGGCGATTTGACCTTGTGGTGATTACCCAGGTAGACGGCGAGCCGAGAGATTATAAGTACGAAATAACGGTGACCAAGGTTATCTAACTCCTCCACTATTCAGTCTCCGCAGGCTAACGGCTTATTTAGTTGAAGCATTGAAGGTGGGGCATTCTTGTGTTACAATGAAGGTAAATGAGAAGTGTTGTGGATTTGCTCCGTGTAGCGCGGGGCGAAGGGGCTTCTGACTTACACCTGGTTACTGACTATCCGCCGTTCCTCCGGGTGAACGGCACCCTTAAGAGTATAGAAAAGGCGGACCCGATGTCTCCCGAGGAGGTGCAGACTTGCCTCGATGAGCTAGCCACGCCTTCCCAGATAGAGGCGTTTCAACGCAACCTGGAGCTTGATTTCAGCTATTCCCTGCCCCAGGTGGGCCGACTCCGTTGTAATGCCGCCCGACAAAGAGGGTCAGTCAGCTTTGCTATCCGGCTATTGCCTCCCGAGATTCCCACCATAGACGACCTGATGTTGCCCCAGATATGTAAGGAGCTGGCTCTCTGCCCCCGGGGACTGGTAATAGTCTCGGGACCCACCGGGGCGGGTAAAAGCACCAGTCAGGCGGCGATGATAAGTCATATCAATGTCAACCGAGCTTGCCATATAGTTACCATTGAAGACCCTATTGAGTATACTCATACTAACTTAAACTCTGCCATCACTCAGCGGGAGCTGGGGACGGATACCCGCTCCTTTGCTGAAGCTCTAAAGCATGTGTTACGCCAGGACCCTGATGTCATCATGGTGGGGGAGATGAGGGACTTGGAGACTGCCGCCTCGGTGCTTACCATAGCTGAATCGGGACACCTGGTGCTGACTACCGGGCATGCTACCAGCGCCTATCAGTGCGTTGAAAGGGTAGTAGACCTCTTTCCACCTGACCAGAGGTATCTGGCTCAAAACAGGCTGGCTTCCCTGATAGTGGGGGTGTTGTGCCAGATTTTAGTGCCCCGTTCCGACGGCTCAGGAAGGATTGTCGCCGTAGAGGTAATGATAGGCAATGTGGCGGTTAAGAACCTCATCAGAGAAGGGAAAATTTACCAGCTACCTAACGTTATCCGCACTAGCAGCCTGGAGGGTATGGAGACTCTTGACCAGGCGTTGGTCCGACTTTATCTCAAGGGGATGATTACCCTGGAGACTGTGGGCAACTTTTGTAACGATAAGGAAGAGGTGGAGAGGCTTATTGGCAAGATGCCTGTTCTTGCCCGTGCTGGCGCACATTCTGAAGTCCGTCGCACGGTGAAAACTTCCTGACCCGGAAAGGAAAGATTAATTTGCGCTGCGGTTGCATTGCCATTGGTGAAGTCCGCTGCGATGGTTGTCATCGCTTCTTGCATTATGGCGAGCGCTATCTGGCCGTTGATGGTGACTCCGACGAGATTCAGCGCTTCTGCCTGGAGTGTTGCCTGAAGCGGGGCGATGCTTCCTATAAAACTGAGAAGGAGGAGCAGGTAATCACCTTTTTCCCCCTGGATAAGCTGCCCTGATGCCGGTGGACTCGCCTTTTTGACAGGCTGGTTTGTCGGCTGCTACCATTGGAGTCTTAAAGTATGGTTAGTTTATGTCACGGGGGATGGGGGGGGTGGTGACAGGTGGAAGACATTGTTGGCTGGCTTATCGTAGCCTTTGTAATTTGTCTTTTGCTTTCCGCTTTCTTTTCCAGCGCTGAGGCGGCTTTTCTGGCTCTGCCCAGGATGCGGATAAAATATCTCCTTGAAAAGGGGCATAAAGAAGCTGAGTGGCTGGCTGAGGCAAAGGATAAGCCGGAGAAATTCCTGTCCACCGTTTTGCTGGGAAACAACCTGGTAAATGTGGCTGCGGCTGCCCTGGGCACCATCGTGGCGGTGTCAGCCTTCGGGCTGGTCTGGGGTCCAATCATCGCCACCATCGGAGTGACCACGCTGGTGTTGATTTTTGGCGAGGTCGGTCCCAAGACCCTGTCGGTTCACCACGCCGAGCGCCTATCTCTGCTTTATATTACTCCCCTGCGGGTAATACAATGGTGTCTTTACCCCTTTGTGTTAGCCTTGAGCCACATCGGCCGGGGGTTTACCCGGGTAATCGCTCAGCCTGAGGAAGAGAAAAAGTCGATAAGCGAAGGGGAGATAAGGTCGGCAATAAATGTGGGACAGGTTGAAGGAGTGGTGGAGCTTGATGAGGCGAGGATGTTGCACAAGATTTTTGAGTTTACCGACTGCCCGGTAAGCAAGGTGATGATTCCCCGGACGGAAATAGCCTGGGTGGAGCAGGGAATGAAAATCGGCGATATTCTGGAAATTTATGCCCAGACGCCTTACAGCCGCTTCCCGGTGTATAAGGACAACACCGATAACGTGGTGGGCATCCTCTTTGTCAAGGATATACTTAAGAAGATGGACGGCGGCGGTATTGCCAAGGAAGCCGTCATTGATGACTTAATCCGCCTGGCTCACTTTGTGCCCGAGAACAAGCGACTGGGGGAGCTTCTTACCGAGATGAGGGACGGCGGTTATCACCTCGTAATCGTTGTTGATGAATACGGGGGCGTGGCGGGAATGGTTACTCTGGATGATTTGACTGAAGAAATTGTCGGTGATTTTGGCGATGAGTTGACTGAGGGGGAAAAGGAGTTCGTGGTGACCGGGGATAACACCTACCAACTGGACGGGGGATTTCGCATTGAGGAAGCTAACCAGGAATTAGGGCTGGAGTTGCCTGAAGGAGATTACGAAACGGTAGCTGGTTTCATTCTCAGTAACCTTGGTCGGATACCCCGGCAGGGGGAGCAATTAAAGTATCGCCATCTGAAATTTGTCATCACCGAAATGCAAGGGGTGAAGATAGAGAGAATTATGGTAACCAGGGAAAAAGACGGGTTAGAAAAAGGTGTTGCGCCTGCGAGTTAGATTTGGTCGCGGTGAAGAAGTCCGATTTATTTCCCACCTTGATATTGTCCGGTTCTGGGAGAGAGCTTTCCGAAGGGCAGAAATCCCCCTGGCTTATTCTCAGGGGTTTACTCCCCACCCCCGAATTTCGCTGGCAGCGCCGCTGCCCCTGGGGGTGACCAGCGAATTTGAGCTTATGGACGTCTGGCTGAAACGGTGGATGCCTCCGGCGTCTTTTTTAATGGGGGTGAGAGGACAACTGCCCCCGGGGTTTAGTGTATTTGAAGCCTGGGAGGTGGGACTTCATCTGCCCTCGCTTCAGTCCTCTCTTGCCTTCGCTGAATACCGTGTCGGAGTAAGAACGGAAAAGAGTGAGTCGGAGATAGGAGACTCTCTGAATTTGCTGCTTCAAGCCCGGGAGTTGCCCTGGCAGCATTCCCGGGGCAGCAAGGTGCATAGCTATGATTTGCGGGCGTTGATAGACAACCTGTGGATTATCAGCTACCAGGACGCCTTGTGCGTTCTCGGTATGAAGCTGCGCTGCGACACCAGCGGCAGTGGCAGGGCAGAGCAGGTGGTTGGCGCTCTCTCTCCCGGCGATTACCCCCAGTTTATCCAACGCACCGGGCTGATTTTAAAGCAATGACCGGCTGGTGGTTATCGGCTTCTACGAGATTGCTTCGCTTCGCTCGCAATGACATAATGAAATGTCGGGCAATGATGCCCCTTCTGTCATTGCGAGGAGTCCGTTAGCTAACGGACGACGAAGCAATCTAAGGGAATGAAATGCCGGGGCGAACCGGAGTAGGTTATGGGAAAAGTCGGGCTGGAACCAAGGGTCTTGAGCTTTGTTCAGCAACATAAGCTGATTCCCCCCGGGGAGACGCTCGTCGTCGGGGTGTCCGGGGGCGCTGATTCGGTCTGCCTGCTCCATCTGCTAGCAGGATGGCAGCAGAAGCTGGGGCTCAAGCTCCACGTAGCCCATTTAGACCACCAGCTCCGCGGTGCCGAGTCCGAGGCGGATGCCCGATATGTCGTCTCCCTGGCGGGCTCCCTTGGTGTCCCGGTAACTGCGGGCAGGCGGGATGTAAGTGCTTATCGTGATGAGAGAAGTTGTTCCCTGGAGGAAGCTGCCCGGGAGATGCGCTATGACTTTCTGGCAGCGGTGGCTGGCGATGTTGGCGCCCGGCGGGTAGCAGTGGGTCATACCCGGGACGACCAGGTGGAAACAATTTTGCTCCACATATTGCGGGGGGCGGGGACTGCCGGGTTGCGGGGTATCAAGCCCTGCTCGCCCCTCACCGGCGGCAAGGGCAAAGCCACCCCTCTCCTGACAATAAGACCTCTTCTTGAGCTCAGCAGGGAGGAGACGCTGCGCTATTGCCAGCAGCATCGGCTTGAGCCGCGCCGCGACTCCTCCAACCTTTCACCTGCCTTCCTGCGGAACCGCCTTCGCCTCCAGCTCTTACCCCTGCTCCGGGAGTATAATCCCGGCATAGATAGAGCGCTTCTCCGCCTTGCTGAAATCGCCGACGCCGATGTTTCCTTTATTGAGCAGCAGGTGCAGCAGGTGTGGGAGGAGGTAGCCCGGGAGGAAGGAGAGGTTATCCATCTGGAGAAGAAAAAAGTTGCCTCCTTGCCCCTGGCTTTGCAGAGGCAGGTGATAAGGCTGGCGATAGCCCGGATTTGGGGAGACAGCCGGGACATTGAGGCAAACCACATTGAGGCGGTGAGGGGCTTGATGACCGCTCCGAGGGGCAAGAGCGCTCCACTGCCCCATCCTCTCATCTGCCGCAGTGAATATAGTGAAATTATCATCGCCCGCGGGGACCAGAGAACAAAATCCTAAATCCTGAATCCAAAACATTTCTTCCCGTTAGCCAACGGGGAGTTAGAGGGGGAAGAAATTTTGTAGTTGCCTGATTCATCAGGCGCAATTGCCCCATAAATTGGGCAACTACGAGATTGCTTCGTTGTCCGTTAGCTAACGGACTCCTCGCAATGACAAAAAGGGGACTGTCATTGCGAGCCCTCTTTATTTTGTCATTGCGAGCCGAAGGCGTGGCAATCTCAAGACTTCCCTCTCCCTTAGCGGCTGAGAGCTGATTTGACTGAGGTCGTCTTGATTGATTAGTATTAACGGGCGTAAAATAAGACATTTGGCTTAAAGGAGGTGGCGACATGATAGAGATGCTCATTGATAGTATCCGTGCCAGTTTGATGAGTTCCCAGCGTGTGGTAATTTTAAAGGAAAAGGAAGCCAATCGCTACCTGCCTATCTGGATTGGTCCTGCCGAAGCCGATGCCATCGCCGTAAAGCTGCAAAATATTGAGCTGCCCCGTCCCTTGACTCACGATTTGTTACACAACGTGGTCGATGCCCTGGGGGCTTCGCTTAACTATGTGGTGGTTAACGACCTCCAGAACGATACCTTTTATGCCAAGCTCTGCGTTAACTTTGATGGCAACGAGCTGGAGATTGATTCCCGTCCCAGCGACGCCTTAGCCCTGGCGGTGAGAACTGGAGCGCCGATATATGCCGAGGAAACGGTGCTGGACAAAGCTGGCATCACCCTCGAGGAGGAAGCCGGCAAGCCTGCTGCTGAAGGCAAGTCTAAAGGAAAGGTTGACGCCAAGGAGATGGAGGGTCTGTCGGCGTATGAGGACTTTATAAAGTCGCTTAACCTGGAGGATTTTGACCGGCGTAAGTCCTAGCTAGCCCCTGATGGAGGCTCGGGTGAAACAATGGCCGGCGGCGGTGCAGTTGCTTATACTCGGCTTTTATGTCGCCTTTAGCCTTTTGCTCCCTACCTTAATCGGCTTTTTCTGGCTGGGACCGAAGTTCGGACACCTGCTTTTATTTACCCTCATCGGTCTTGGCCTGGGCACCATAGTTATGGTCTACGGTGTTTACCGCATGGTCAAGCCGTTTATGGAAGAGGCTAAGAAAGAGCAGCTTAGAGGACCGGCAAAGATGCTCGGCAAGCTGGCGTCTCCAGGGCAGGAAAAGGCGGAGGAAAAGCAGGAATAATGGCTAAAAAAGTGATGCTCGTCCTCGCCGTCGTCTTCCTGGTTTTAATGGTGGTCAGCTTCATCGGAGGCAGCGTGGGGGCAATAATACGGGGTGGCGAGCCGCTGGGCATTTTTGCTGTCCACCCGCCTCATCCCCAGTTGCCTGCGGAGCATCCCTTTCCCGGTCTTCCCATTACCAATACTATGATTGCTTCCTGGCTCAGCATACTGGTCCTTTTTGGCTTGTTCTTTATCGGCACGCGCCGGATGAAGCTCGTTCCCCGGGGTCTTCAGAACCTGGTGGAGTTTACCTATGAGACAGTGGCGAATTTCATTGAAGATGCTGCGGGAAAGGAATGGGGGCGAAGATTTCTCCCCGTCTGCTTCACCATCTTTTTGTTCGTGTTAGCCAATGCCTGGATTAACCTCATCCCCGGTTTTGAGACCGTGAAGATGAATGGCGAGCCTCTGCTCCGCAATGCCAATACCGACATAAATGTCCCCCTGATGCTGGCCATCGTCGCTTTTATCTCCATAGAGTACTGGGGGTTCAAGGCGAAGGGGACTCCTTATTTAGAGACCTTTTTCAACTTCAAGCCCCTGGGTGCGGGCTTGAGGGCTTTATTTACCGGCAAAATCAAGGCTGGCTTTAGCGGCGTCTTTAATGGTATAATACTTGCCTTTGTGGGTATACTGGAGACATTAAGTCACCTTATCCGTATGGTGAGCTTCACCTTCCGTCTCTTTGGCAATATGACCGCGGGGATGATACTGGTTATGATAATGCTCTTTCTTATTCCCTTTGTAGCCCCGGCGGCATTTTACGGTCTGGAAGCCTTCTTTGGCTTTGTCCAGGCGATGATATTTGGTGGACTGACCCTGGGCTTCGCCTGTGCTGCGGTGATGGCTGAGGAATAAAAAAGTGGAAGGAGGTTAAGGATGGAAACTTGGACGGATGTAGCTAGACTAATCGGGGCGGGGCTTGCTATTGGCCTGGGTGCTCTTGGCCCGGGGATTGGCATCGGCGTGCTCGGAATGGGCGCTATGAACGCCCTGGGGCGTAATCCCGAGGCAAGGGGAGCGATAATGACCAATATGATTTTAGCGATTGCCTTTGCCGAGGCGGTGGCTATCTACGCTCTTATTGTGGCGATTCTGCTCATCTTCGTGGCTTAGTCTAACTCGGGAAGTAATATATGGGTCTGGGATTGGATTTAGCCACCTTTGTGGGACAGCTGGTCAGCTTCCTTATCCTGCTCGGCTTGCTCGTCTATTTCGGCTATAAGCCGGTTCGCCGGATGCTCGATGAGCGCTCAAAGAGGATAAAGGAAAGCATGGAGCAGGCTGAGGCTACCAGAAAGGAATATGAGCAGGCTAAGGTGGTGGTGGCGGAGCAGATTAGCCAGGCTCGTGAGGAAGGGCAGGCGGTAATCACTCAGGCGAGCCAGATTGGCGACCGGCTCAAGGAAGAGGCAAGGGCGGAAGCCCGCCGGGAGGCGCAGGCTATCGTTGAGCGGACTCGCCTTGAGCTGGAGCGGGAGAGGGATAAGCTCATTGACGACCTGCGCCGGGAGTTCGTGGATACCGCTATTTTAGCTGCGGAGAAGATGATTAAGGAGACCCTGGACAAGGAGAAACACAAAAAGCTCATTAAAGAAGCACTGGAGGGAAGCACTACCTTCAAGGAGAGCTAAAGGTATTTAACTTGCTTGGCATTTGTCGTTGCGAACAAGCTAAAATAAAAGATTAAAATGCAAAAGGCAAAAATACAGAGCAAAATTCAAAAATGAACTATTTTTACATTTTGAATTGTAATTTTGATTTTTTATCCTTGAATTTTGATTTTTAGAAGATGCTGAGATTAGCTTCTGGTAAAAGATATGCCCGGGCTGCCTTCGCCCTGGCGCTGGAGAAAAACGAGCTTGATGGCTGGCGGGACAGCCTGAGGAAGGTTGCTGAGCTCAGCGTCGATGAGGACCTTATGGCTCTATTGGAGAACCCTAAATTGCCTTTTGCGGTCAAGAGGCAGCTTCTGGGAGGGCGGCTGAAGGAGGTAAATCCCCTGGCTTTGAACCTTGCCTGTCTCCTGGTGAGCCGGGGCATACTGGAAATCGTCGGCGATATCTCCCGGCAGTATGACCATTTGCTCGATGCCCACCGCGGCATTGAGCATGCTGAGGTGTTCACCGCTTTGCCCCTGGACGAGGAGGATAAACAGAGGCTTTCCTCTAAGCTGGGAAAGATGGTTGGTCGTGAGGTTATCATTGACGCCCGGGTTGACCCCGCGGTAATCGGGGGGTTTAAAGCCCGGATTGGCGATATGCTCATTGATGGAAGCCTGCGTAATAAGCTGGAAGCGTTGAGAAAGAGCCTGGAACAGTAGATAAAAGGTTAAAAATCAAAATGCAAAATGACAGGGCAAAAATTAAAAAATCTTTAGTAAAGCCTTTTTGCACTTTGAATTGTAATTTTGATTTTTTATGTTTGATTTTTGATATATATTGGAGGCGGGCATGGCAACTCGGGGTCAGGATATTGTTTCGGTAATCAAGGAGCGGATTGAGCGCTTTGGCGCCGCAGTGACCACGGCAAATGTGGGCACGGTGGTGGAGGTCGGCGACGGCATCGCCAGAGTCCACGGGCTGAGCGAGGCAAAATACAATGAGCTATTGCAGTTCCCCCACGATATTATGGGACTGGCGCTCAACCTGGAGGAGGACAATGTCGGCGCTGTCATCCTCGGCGATTGCACTTTGATTGCGGAAGGCGACGAGGTGAGGTCAACGGGGAGGGTGGTTGAAGTCCCCGCTGGCGATGCCCTTATCGGCAGGGTAATTGACCCCCTGGGGCGTCCCCGTGACGGGAAAGGACCGGTTAAGACGGATAAGACCCGACCTGTGGAGAAGGTGGCGCCAAATGTGGTGTTAAGAAAGCCGGTGGACACACCGGTGCTGACCGGCATCAAGGCTATAGACAGCATGATTCCCATCGGGAGAGGTCAGCGTGAGCTTATCATCGGTGACCGTTTTACCGGCAAAACCGCCATTGCCATAGATACCATAATCGCCCAGAAAGGCGGCAACCTTAGCTGCATCTATGTCGCCATAGGGCAGAGGACATCCCGGGTGGCTCAGGTAGTGGCTACCCTGGAGAAATATGGGGCTATGGAGCATACCATTGTGGTCTCCGCCGATGCCTCTGACCCCGCACCGCTACAGTATCTTGCTCCTTACGCCGGTTGCGCTATGGGAGAGGAATTTATGGAGCAGGGGAAAGATGCCTTAATCGTCTATGATGACCTCTACAAGCATGCCTGGGCTTACCGTCAGATTTCCCTGCTGCTGCGGCGTCCTCCGGGCAGAGAGGCTTACCCCGGTGATATTTTCTACCTTCACAGCCGTCTCCTGGAAAGGGCCGCCAGGCTGGCTCCGGAGCACGGCGGCGGCTCGCTCACCGCTTTGCCTATCATTGAAACTCAAGCCGGGGATATATCGGCTTACATCCCCACGAATGTAATTTCCATTACCGATGGGCAAATTTACCTTGAAGCCGATTTATTTAACGCCGGTATCCGTCCCGCGGTAAATGTCGGGCTGTCGGTGTCCCGCGTCGGTAGCTCAGCGCAGAGAAAGGCGATGCGGCAGGTAGCCGGTAAGCTGAGGCTGGATTTAGCCCAGTTCCGTGAGCTTCAAGCCTTTGCTCAGTTCGGCGCCGCCGACCTGGATAAAGCCAGCCGGGCCCAGCTGGAGCGTGGTCGGCGCATTACCGAGGTGCTAAAGCAGCCTCAATATGCCCCGATGTCTTTAGGGAAGCAAGTGATGATTCTCTATGCCGTTACCAACGGCTACCTTGATGATGTGCCGGTAGATAAGGTTATTGCCTCTGAGGCGGATTTTCACCGCTTTATGGAAACCCGCCATCCTGAGATAGAGCAGAAGATAAACGACGATATGGAGATAAAGCCTGAGACCGAGGAGGCTTTGAACAAAGCGCTCGGGGAGTTTAAGGAAGGCGCCAAATATTAAATTAAAAAGCAAAAGTTAAAATGCAAAATGACAGAGCAAAATTGTAATTTTGATTTTTTATCTTTGAATTTTGATTTTGGTTGAGGAATAATGGCAAGCACTCAGATTCTCCGGCGGCGCATCCGCAGCGTCCAGGGCACTCAGAAGATATGCAAGGCGATGGAGATGATTGCCACCGCCAAGATGAAGCGGGCTCAGAACCAGGCGGTGGCGGGACGACCTTACTCGGAAAAGATAAGCCGGGTGGTCGCTGACCTTGCTATTCGTCCCCAGCTCGGTGGGGAGGTCCCTCCCCTGCTCCAGAAGAGAGAGGTTAAAAAAATCGCCATAGTCCACATCGCCACTGACCGCGGGCTGTGCGGTGGACTGAACGCTAATTTGAATCGCCTTGTGGCTAATTTCATCCTGGAGAAGGCTCTGCCGGTAACTTTAATTACCGTGGGGCGCAAAGGGAGGGCGTTTATGCTCCGCAGCCGACAGGCTCTTCGTGCTGAGTTCAGTGGAATCAGCGACCGCCCTACCCTGATGGAGACGCTGCCTATTTCCCGCCTCGTTATTGATGATTATAGTAATGGCGAGGTTGACCTGGTTTATCTGGCTTATCCCCGTTTCGTTACCACCATGCTGCAGCAGCCGGTGATGGAGGCGCTGCTTCCCGTTGAGCCGGCGGAGGTGCCTCCAGCACAGATGGTGGAGTATATTTTTGAGCCCGACCCCACCGCTGTTTTACAACAGCTTTTGCCCCGCTTTGTGGAGATGCGGGTATACCACGCGGTGCTTGAGCTTGTCGCCAGCGAGCAGTCGGCACGGATGGTAGCCATGCGCAATGCCAGCGACAATGCCCGGGAGGTTATCGAGGACCTGACCCTGACCTTGAATAAAGCGAGGCAGGAGATTATCACCAGGGAGATTTGCGATATTAGCGGCGGTGCTGAGGCTCTTTCTTGAGGAGGTCATAAATGGCAAAAGGCAGGGTAGTTCAGGTGATTGGGACGGTGGTGGATATGGAGTTTCCCCCCGATGAGCTCCCGGCGATAAATAACGGTATTGAGATACTGATGGATGGGGGGAAGGTCGTTGTTGAAGCCCAGCACCATGTAGGCAATAACTGGGTGCGGGGTGTCGCCTTAACGCCTACTGAAGGTCTGGCGCGAGGGGCGGTCGCCATTGACCTGGGAGCCCCCATCAGCGTGCCGGTAGGCCGGGAGACCCTGGGACGGCTGTTCAATGTTTTTGGCGAGCCCCTTGACGGGCTTGGCGAGGTGAAGGCGAAGCAAAAATACCCCATCCACCGCCCCCCGCCTCCCTTAGAGGAGCAGGAGACCACGCCTCAGATGCTGGAGACCGGGCTCAAAGTGATGGACCTGGTCACCCCTTTCACCCGGGGTGGGAAGGTTGGCGCCTATGGCGGCGCTGGCGTGGGCAAGACGGTCATCATCATGGAACTGATTCGCAACATCGCCACCGAGCACGGTGGTTTTTCCGTTTTTGCCGGTGTGGGGGAAAGGTCGCGCGAAGGCAATGACCTCTGGCTGGAGATGAAGCGCTCCGGAGTCCTGGACAAGACTGTTCTCGTCTTCGGTCAGATGAATGAGAGCCCTGGCGTCCGCTCCAGGGTAGGGTTGACCGGGGTGACTATGGCGGAGTATTTCCGTGATGTTGAGGGGCAGGACGTCCTGTTATTTATTGACAATATCTACCGCTATGTCCTGGCTAATATGGAGTTATCGGCTCTTTTGGGGCGTATGCCCTCAGCAGTAGGGTATCAGCCCACTCTGGGCACTGACGTCGGTGAGCTGGAAGAAAGGATTACCACCACCAAGAAAGGCTCGATTACCTCCTTCCAGGCGATTTATGTCCCTGCCGATGACTACACCGACCCCGGCATTGTGGCTACCTACGGTCATCTTGATGCCGTGGTTGCCCTGGAGCGCTCCATTGCCGAGCTGGGGATATATCCTGCCGTTGACCCCCTGACCTCAACCTCAAGGATACTTGACCCCGCCATTGTGGGCGAGGAGCACTACCGGGTGGCGCGGGGAGTGCAGCAGACTCTCCAGCGGTATAAGGAGCTCCAGGACATAATCGCCATCCTGGGTATGGAGGAATTAAGCGAGGAGGACAAGCTCACCGTGAACCGTGCCCGCCGCATCCAGAGGTTCTGCTCTCAGCCGTTTCATGTCGCCGAGCAGTTCACCGGCATCCCCGGGAAATACGTGCCGGTCAAGGAAACGGTGCGGGGCTTCAGGGAAATTCTGGAGGGGAAGCACGATGACCTCCCCGAGGCTGCTTTTTTCCTCGTGGGCACCATTGATGAAGCGGTGGAGAAGGCTAAGAAGATAAGGGGGGAATAGTGGCGACGCTGAGGCTGGAGATTGTCACTGCGGAAAGGACAGTTTTCTCCGACGATGTTACCGCGGTGGTAGCCTGGGGGGTAGAGGGGCAGCTGGGCATTCTGCCTCACCATGCTCCGTTGATGACCATGCTCCGCCCCGGAGATTTAACGATACGGAAGGGTAACGAGGAGCAATACCTGGTGATAAGCGGCGGTTTTCTTGAGGTGCGTCCTGATAAGGTGATTATCCTTGCTGATGCCTGTGAACGCGCCGAGGAAATTGATGTTGAGCGTGCTGAAGAGGCTAAACGCCGTGCCGAAGAAATACTTAAAACAAGACCATCTGAGGTGGATACCGCCGCTGCCGAAGCAGCCCTGCGGCGCTCGTTAACCAGATTGAAAGTGGTGGAGAAAAGACACCGCAAAAAACCCTAGGTCGGTTACAATATCTGCAGCCTGACCCTGGTGTTATCCTTAGCCGCTTTTACACGAAGCAGGGTGCGTATTGCCTCAGCCACCCGTCCTTCTCTGCCGATAACCCTACCTTTGTCGTCCTCAGCAACCTCCAGTTTAATCAATAGCCCGGTGTCGCTATTCTCTTCGGTAATGGTTACGCTCTCCGGCTCGGCAACGATGGATTTAACGATGTACTCCACTAGTTCCTTCATCTCCTCTCCTCTCCTTTTGTGGCTTGAATTTATCCATAATGCCCAATTTACGAAGCAAGCTGTAAACTGTATCGGTGGGCTGAGCGCCCTCCTTCAGCCATTTCAAGGCTTTTTCCTCGTCAATGACCACTGTCGCCGGCTCAGTTAACGGATTGTAATGCCCGATAATCTCGGTAAATCTTCCGTCCCGGGGCGAGCGGCTATCGGCTACCACCACCCGGTAAGACGGCCTATGCCGGGCGCCCACTCTACGCAACCTGATTTTAACCATTCTCTTGCCTATTATCGCTTAACTGACTATGCTTGTCAATGGCGTTGCTCGCTTGTCCGTTAGCTGACGGGCGAGCCACCCCGCTAAATTGAAATGAATTTCGGGGAAGGTTACAATGATGTAAGCTCGCCTTTAGATATGAAAATACATAAACTGCATCACTGGGAGGTAAGCCCGGAGCAAGCCAGGGCGTTGCAGGTCAGCCTGGCAAAAAAGGTGTTAGCTGGGGGTGAGAGCCTCAACCCCAGCCTCATTGCCGGCGTTGACATATCTTCTCCGGGGTCCCGGGGCATAGCCCGCGGCGCAGTGGTGGTATTGAGCTATCCTGAGCTTGATTTAGTGGAAGTGAAGACTGTGGAAAGGGAGGTTATCTTTCCTTACATACCGGGCTTGTTGTCCTTTCGGGAAGCCCCTTTGATTCTGGCTGCCTGTGAGGAACTGAGCAGCGTCCCCGGGCTGGTCGTAGTTGATGGTCAGGGCATTGCCCATCCCCGGAGGCTGGGGCTTGCTTCGCACCTGGGACTTTTCCTCGATGTGCCCACTATAGGCTGTGCCAAGTCGCTGCTTTGCGGGGGGCATAAGACGGTGGCGGAAAGCGCCGGCTCTTATGCCGAGTTAGTTGACAAGGGCGACGTTGTCGGGGCTGCTCTGCGGACCAGGGAGGGGGTAACCCCGGTATACGTTTCTGCAGGTCACAAAATCAGCCTTGCCGCGGCGATGAGGTGGGTGCTCGATTGCTGCCGGGGCTATCGCCTTCCCGAGCCAGTCCGCCTGGCTCACCTTGCCGCGGGAGGCAACCTGAGGCTAAAATCAAGCCAGCAGGGGAAGTTATTCGGGTGATATAAAGGAGGAGCAATGGAGGAACAGAAGGAAAGATTAGCCGCTCTACGCCGCCAGATTTCGCAGATAAAGGAGCATCTTTGACATCCCCGGCAAAGAAGAAGAGCTCTCCAGGATAGAAGCGGAATCGGCCAAGCCCGATTTCTGGAGCGACTCCGCCCGGGCACGGGCGATGATGCGGAAGCTGGGGAGCAGCCGGAACCTGGTTCGTCCCTGGCGAGAGCTGGAAAAGGATGCCTCCGACCTTTATGACTTGGTTTGCCTTGCTGAAGAGGGGGAGGACGCTTCGCTTGGGGAGGAGCTCAGTCTGGAGCTGGAGAAGCTCGTCTCCCGCTTTGAGCGGCTGGAAAATCAGTTGCTCTTGAGCGGCGAGTATGATAGCCGGAACGCCATGCTTGCCATTCACGCCGGCGCCGGCGGCACGGAATCGCAGGACTGGGCCAATATGCTGCTCCGGATGTATTTGAGGTGGGCGGAGCGCCATAGCTACCGCGCTGATGTGCTGGATGTTTCCCCCGGCGAGGAAGCGGGCATCAAAAGCGCCATTGTGGAGGTCAAGGGTGATTATGCCTATGGCTATCTCAAGTGTGAGCACGGCGTCCACCGCCTAGTCCGCCTTTCCCCCTTTGATGCCGACCATGCCCGGCATACCTCTTTCGTACTGGTGGAGGTCCTTCCCCAAGCCGAGGAGGAGCTGGATTTACAGATAAGTCCCGAGGACTTGAAGATAGATACCTTCCGGGCAAGCGGTCCTGGCGGGCAGCATATGCAGAAGACCAGCAGCGCCGTCAGGATAACCCACCTCCCCACGGGATTGACCGCCTCCTGCCAGAGTCAGCGCTCACAACACCAGAATAAGGAAAGCGCCTTGACCATCCTCTATTCCCGTATTCTGGAGCAGGAGCGACGGAGGAAGGAAGAGGAGAGGTTAAAGCTCAAGGGCGAGCGCATTGAAGCGGGGTGGGGGAACCAGATTCGGAGCTATGTCCTTCATCCCTACAAGATGGTGAAGGACCACCGCACCGATTTCGAGGTCAGTGATGCTGAAGCCGTGCTCGACGGAGAACTGGACGGGTTTATCAACGCCTGCCTTCGCTCTCAGGTGGGGGAGAAATGATTAGGCGGAGCGGGCTGGCAGTCCTGGCGCTCCTGCTATTGCTCGTCCCCTCCCTCATCAATGCCGGGAGCGGCATCTCGGTCCTGGACAGCAGAGTAGAGGTGCATTTCCCCACCGAGCTGGTATTCAATCTCCAGGCGGAGAGCAGCGCCGATATCGTTGATGCCCGTCTCCACTACCAGGTAGACCGGATGAACTATGCCCCGGTTGTCAGCGAGGGCTGGGCGGAGTTTATCCCCGCACCAGGCGTGAAGACTAGCTGGGTATGGGATATGAGGAGGGCAAGCCTGCCTCCCGGAGCCCGGCTGACTTACTGGTGGACTATCACCGATGCTGACGGCGTCAAGCTTGAAACACCGCCTGCCGTGGTTCATTTTGAGGATGACCGCTATAACTGGCGGAACCTGACCGAGGGAAATGTAACTATCTTCTGGTATCACGGCGACGATGCTTTTGCCCGGGAGCTGATGGATAGCTGCCAGGAAGGACTTGCCCGGCTGACCGAGCAGTTCGGCGCTTACCCCGGTAGACCTGTCTCCATATACATTTACGCCTCATCGGGGGAGCTGCGGGGAGCAATGATTTCCCCTCAAGAGTGGACCGGAGGCGTTGCCTTTACCGAATTTGGCATCATCGCCATCGGCATCTCGCCGGACAGCCTTGATTGGGGGAAGGACGCCCTGGTTCACGAGCTCACCCATCTGGTTGTTCACCAGCTTGTTTTCAGCCCTTATGGCTCGCTGCCGGTCTGGCTTGATGAAGGTCTGGCGATGTATAACGAGGGTGAGCTCGACCCTGATTTAAACTATTACCTGGAAAAAGCTATCTCCGAGGGCAGCCTGCTCTCGGTGCGCAGCCTGTGCAGCCCCTTTTCTTCCGACCCTGAAAAAGCCTATCTTTCCTATGCCGAGAGTTATAGCCTGGTGGAATACCTTCTGGACAACTACGGCGGTGAGAAAATGCTCCATCTACTGACCCTTTTTAAGCAGGGCAGCACCTATGACGAAGCCTTGACCGGGGCTTATGACTTTACCCTTGATGAGCTTGACGCTCGGTGGCGGGAGTCGCTGGAGGCTTCCACAGTTATTGTGGCGAGCCAGGAGGTCGTAGGGTGACGGGGAGAGAGACCCGCTATCTCCTCTTGTTATCTTTGCTAATCTGTGCCCTGTTGTTACCTCAAGCCGGCTGTGCTTGTGGATGGCGTCCGTCCTCCAGCACAAATGTCCTTAACCTCCTGGGTGATGAGCCGGTAACGCTTGACCCGGCGATTTCCGCTGACACATCTTCTCATCTTTACATAATGCAAATCTTCAGCGGGCTGGTTCGCCTCAATGATACCATGGAGGTGGCGCCTGACATTGCCCAAAGCTGGGAGGTGAGCCAGGACGGCAGGACCTTTACCTTCCACCTTCGCCCCGGGGTCAGGTTTCAAGATGGTCGGGAAGTTACCGCGGGGGACTTCAAATACTCCTGGGAGCGGGCTTGTGCCCCCGGGACCGGCTCCCAGACGGCAGCCACCTATTTAGGCGACATCGTCGGCGCCGCTGACTGCCTTGCTGGCAAGGCGGAGGAAATCTCGGGGGTTGAGGTCATTGATGCTCATACCCTTCGGGTCATCGTTGATGCCCCCAAGACCTATTTCCTGTGCAAGCTTACCTATCCCACCGCCTTTGTTGTGGAGCAGTCAAATGTGGAATCGGGAGGAGACTGGTGGCGCCACCCTGTTGGCACCGGTCCCTTTGCCTTACAGGTGTGGGAGCCCGGTCAGCTTATAGTGTTGGAGAAAAATGAGCTTTATTACGGCGGGCTAGCCCGGCTGGAGCGGGTCGCTTTTCACATCCTCGCCGGGAACCCCATGGCAATGTATGAAAATAGAGAAATTGATGTTCTGCCTGTGGGCGCAGGGTACATTGACCTGGTGAGAGATGAGGCGGGACCATTTTACTCCGAACTGGCGGTGGCTCCCGAACTCAGCCTGTATTACCTCGGCTTCAATACCGCCGCGCCGCCCTTCGACGATGGCAACATCCGCCGCGCTTTCTGCCACGCCGTGGATAAGGAGCGCATCATCAAATTGATATTTCGGGACATGGTAAGCAAGGCTGACGGCATCTTGCCTCCGGGGATGCCGGGGTATAACCCCAACCTTAGCGGGCTGGAATATGACCTTGAGAAGGCTAAGGAATGTATCGCCGCCTCTAAGTATGGCAATGTCTCTAATCTGCCGCCTGTTACCATCACCGTGGGAGGATATGGCGGCGGCGTTCCTGAATATCTGGGGGCGATTATCCAGGGATGGCAGCAGGACCTCGGAGTGCAGGTTGGGGTAAGGCAGGTAGGGTCGGATGAGTTCGTTTACCAGCTGATGGAGGAGAAGGACGAGATGTTTACCCTCGGCTGGGTGGCGGATTACCCCGACCCTCATAATTTCCTGGACAACTTATTTCACACCGCCAGCGAGAATAATATCTTGGAGTACTCCAGCCCGGAGCTGGATGCCCTGCTTGACCGGGCGGGCGTTGAGCCAGATGGCGAGGCTCGCCTGGGGATGTATCGGCAGGCGGAGCAGGAGGTCGTTGATGAAGCGCCCTGCCTGCCGCTGTGGTTCGGTGAAAATTACCTCCTGGTTAAGCCTTATGTCCAAGGGTATCGCCTTGACCCCCTGGGAATTCCCGACCTGAGCCAGGTCTACCTTGAGCGCTAGGGCAAACGCCCGAGGTAAAACGCCAAAAGTCAAAGCTGTCACTGCCAGCCC
>CAYHBC010000001.1:0-16324 GCA_964354775.1 uncultured Dehalococcoidales bacterium | reverse complement strand
CTAGGGCAAACGCCCGAGGTAAAACGCCAAAAGTCAAAGCTGTCACTGCCAGCCCTCTTCGCTATGTCATTGCGAGGAGTCCTGAACGAAGTGAAGGACGACGAAGCAATCCAACAGTGAGCTTGTTCGCTTCACTTGCAACTGAGATTGCCACGCCTTCGGCTCGCAATGACAAAAGGCAGAACGACCAGAGAGCGTATTCCATCTTCTCTCCCCCTCTGGTAAACTGGTGTTTTGCGCCGGGAGTGAGCTTACTGTCCGGGCAGGGTTATTTCAAGGTAATGTGGCGTAACAAGACCCTCATCGTTATCTGTCTGGAAGCCCTGTTGCTCATGATTGGAGCCGGGTTTCTCAGTCCCATACTCCCCGGGTTCGTCCGCGAGCTGGGGGTCAGCCCGGCGATGATTGGCACAATGGTGGGCTTAGCCATCACTGCTTTCGGGATAACGCGGACAATAATAGATATCCCTGCGGGCAGCGTCGCCCGGCTCTGGGGGCGAAGACCTCTGCTCATCCTCGGTCCCTCTCTGGTGACCCTCAGCGCCCTGGGCTATGTCTTCGTCACCGAGTACTGGCAACTGGTGGCGTTCCGGTTGCTCCAGGGATTGGGGTCGGGCATCTTCATTGTGGCGGCCATGGTTGTTGTCGGCGAAATCTCCACTGAAGCGAATAGAGGACAATATATGAGCCTCTACTGGGGAAGCTTCCTCATGGGACTGAGTTTCGGTCCTACTCTGGGCGGCTTTATCGGTGAATACTTAGGCTACCGCGCCGTTTTTTTAGTCTTCTTCGGGCTGTCCCTGGCTGCCACCATATTCGGCTATTTTTTCATACCGGAAACGAGACGAAACAAAGACGCCGCTAAGTCGCTCGACCCCATTGCTGACCAGGCGAACTCTTTACCTCTGCGCCGAAATATAAATTTCTGGCTCGTTTGTGCCCTAGCCTTATTGACCTTAATCACCATAAGCGGCAACCAGATAACCCTTATTCCCATCCTGGGCTATGAGCGTCTTGAGCTGACCGAGGGGCAGGTGGGTCTGGCGCTTACCCTGGCGGCGGTAACGCAGCTCATCACCGTTCCCTTCGCCGGCAGGCTTTCCGACAGGCTGGGCCGGAAAAGGCTCATCGTGCCGGGTGGGATAATAACGATGTCGGGACTGCTGCTGTTCACCCGGGCGCAGTCCTATTCGTGGTTTCTGGGCAGCGGCATAGTTCTGGGTCTGGGGATGGGGTTTGGTGGTCCTCTGCTTGCTGCCTATGTTGCCGATATTGCCCCACCTAGGGATTATGAACGCACCATGGCAATTTACCGCACTGCAGCTGATGCCGGCTGGGTCATCGGTCCTATTATGCTCGGCTGGCTTAACGATGTGAGGGGCATAAACTCTCCCTTCTTCCTCACTGCGGCATTGTTTCTGGTGACTACAGTTTGCTTTGCCGCATTAGCTAAGGAAACGGTCAGGCGTAGCATCTAAAAGAAAGGGGCGGCTTTTTAAGCCGCCCCTTTTTACTTTTCAGGGGGTAATTACGCTTTGCCCGGGGCGCCTCTCATTACCAGTATCAAGCCTATGATAAGAGCGATGAGCACAATCACAATGGCTATTATGCCCCCGGTGCCCAGTCCACCGCCGCCAAAGACTGAAGTGCTCCTTACCGTAAATTGCCCGCTTTGCCCTTCCACCAGCACATTATAAGTCCCCGGCGTTGCCTTGGTTACCGTGAATATCACATTCTGAGAGGAGCCTGGCGCAACAGTGACCGTCTGGCTTTGCTCGGCTTTGCCGTTTATATAGAGGGCAACGGCACGACTGCCGCTCTCCCCACCGGTGTTAGCCACATTGATGACGACTTCCACTGCCTGGTTGGGACTTACCTGCGGCGGAGTGATTCTCAGGTAGGAAGAGGTGAAGCCGGCGGTCTCAACTGCTTTCTTCCCTTCCCCGGTCAGGGTACTCAGGGGTATCGGGATTGACGGACCTCCGGGGTCGACGATTACCCCGTTTGCCTCTCCGTCAGCGTCTCCCAGTCCGCCGTCGGTAAGGGTGAGGGTCAATACATTATCTCCGTCATCGCTGCCCAGCAGCGAGGTTGCATCAACCCACTCCCCATTCTGGCATTTCCAGTATTTTGTGCCCTGGGGCATATCATCGGGAAGGGTAATGGTTACAGTTACCGTGCCGCCGATATTTTTCAGCAACACTGTGAAGGAGAAAATGCCGTAGGGGAAGAACATCTCGGGCTTGGGGGGACAAATCTCCGAGGGGTCCTTAGACTCAAGATGCTGAATGATGGCGGAATCCCAGTTAGTGGTGTTATAGCCCACCTCGCCTTCCCCCGTGGTGGAGGAAGCGCTGGTTGCGGGGCTAAATCGCTCCAGCAGCCAGGGGCAGTAATCAACATTATCGCTGACCCTATCGCCCTCTCCATCGGTGTTTTTCTCGTTTTCAGGGTCATCGGTGCAGGGGCAGACCTCGGTCTCACCATCGGGGGCACCCTTGGGGGCACTCTCGGGGTCGTAGGGACCGCTCCCGTCTTCCTCTCCCCACCAGTTAAAGGTGGCATCAAGCAGGGGGTTGTCATCGTCATTATACACCCCGTAGGATGCCGGAGCCGAAGACACGCCCTGGGTCACTTTCTCTGAATACGAATTGCCCTTGATGTTGTTGAAGTGAACCTCGGTGCCGTAGGAGTAGGAGTCGACATAGATGCCGGTATTCCCCCCGGTGTTATTGATGATGTCGTTCCTCAAGATTCGGGTGTTATTAGCATTGTCAACAGCGACGCCTTCACCGTTTTCCTCAATGGTGTTATCGGTAATCTCGTTATCGCTGGCACAGATAATGCCATCGGGGAGGCCCACCGCTTCGCCGAAAAAGTCCCCGACCATATCACCCAGATTACCGACGATAACCACACCTAACCCGTTATCGCGGATGTCGTTCCTCGAGATTCGGGTGTTATTAGCCCCGACAACAACGACGCCGTTATCGTTTTCCTCAATGGTGTTATGGGTAATCTCGTTATCGCTGGCATAGGTGCCGCCATCAATGGCGCCCACCGCTCCGCCGAAGAGGTCCCCGAACATAGTCGGCATAGACGAAGAACCGAGGATATATACACTGACTCCACTATGATAGATTGTGTTATCCGAGACGACATTCCCGTTTGCCTCTCCCTGGTATATTCCCCAGGGCGTATCCGTGGTCATTCCAACAATAAGAACGTTTATGGAGTTTTCATAAATCTCGTTGCCCGATACGGTATTCTGTATCGCGTTCCAGAGCAATACGCCTGTTGGTATCATCCAGATGGGCTGCCCCACCATGCCTGGTGATGGCACGCCATCAATCCCATTGTCGTAAATTTCGTTATCTATTATCCGGTTGTCCCGTGCCACTCCCATCAGGTCCCACTGGGGCGCCGCTATCTCACCGCCCTCCAGGTCGTCACCCATGCTCATATTGCCGCCCATAACGCAAACCCCACCGGCTTGATTCTCATATACCTCGTTGCCTTTTACGGTGGTATCCTGGCAGTTTACCAGCAGTATCCCGAAGCCCGTTCCCATCATACCGTCGGCGCCCACGCCTTCCTGTCCGTCTCCGTCGCCGTTATTGCAGACCTCGTTGTTGCGGATGGTGTTTCCGTTGCTAACGAACTCTATCCCTCCATCCCTACCCACCCCCTCCCCTCCGGCAAGCGGCAGCGGCGGTGGCGGTGGGTAAACATTGCCTCCCAGGACAAGTATGCCCGCCTCGTTGTCGACAACGAAGTTGTTGGCAATCAGGCAGTCAGAGGCATTAATCAGGCTGATGCCAAGTCCTGGTAGTGGTATCTCATACCAGGAGAAACTGGTGCCCTCTACCACGGTGAATCCCTGGAAGGTGACGCCGTTGACATCATAGATATTTACCGTGGGAGCGCCAGGCGGTTGAGCAACCATACCTGCCCTAACACCGCCTCCGATGATGATGGTAACCTCGGCTCCGTCAGTTGACTTGATTGTGAGCCCGTCGCGGTTATATTTATCGTTGAATATTTCCAGGTTCTCCTCATATTCCCCCGGACCGACGAGGATGATGTCGCCGGGACCGGCATCGTATATCGCCTCCTGTATGGTATCGTAGTCCTCAGGGACCCGGAGCGTTGCCGCCCCCGCCGTTCCTGCCAGCGGCGCCATCACCAGTCCCAGTGACAGCACCAGCGCCACTATTACCGCTATTGAAGCTGATTTCCATATTTTAAACATAGCTCACCTCCGAGTAAGCATTAAAGTAAGTGTAAATTGAGATAGGGGTTTTGTCAATAGGCATCCTCCGCCTCTGGCAAGGCGGAGGAGAGGTGGTGGAGAGGGATAATTACGCTCCGCCTCTGGCGCCTCTCGTTACGAATATCAAGCCCACGATAAGGGCGAGAACCACAACGATAATGGCTATTATGCCCCCGGTGCCCAGCCCACCACCGGCGCCACCACCGGCGCCACCACCGGCAGCGCCACCGGCACCTGATATGAGCCCGCCGGCACTAACCACGACGAACTGCCCGCTCTGCCCCTCCACGGTAACAAGATAAGTCCCTGGCGTCGTCTTGGTCACGGGGAACACCACATTCTGAGTGGAGCCCGGGGAAACAGTGACCGTCTGGCTTTGCTCGGCATTGTTGTTGATGTAAAGGGTAACGGTGTGGCTACCTTCCTCCCCGCCGACATTGGCGATGTTGATGGAGATTTCCAACGGCTGGTTGGGATTTACCTGCTGCGGCGAGATGTGGAGGTAAGACGCCATGAAGCTGGCAGGCACAGGCGCTGGCGCCCCGCCGCCGCCGCCACCTCCTAATTCTGCCACCAACGCCAGGGGTAGAGCATTAACGGTGCCTGTTGCCGTATTTGCTTTGCCGCAGGCAGTGGTTACGGTAAGGGTGATGGTGTATTCGCCCGGCTCGGCATAACCATGAGAGGGATTTTGCTCGGTGGAGGTTGCGCCGTCGCCGAAGTCCCATAACCAGGAAACGATGGGGCAAATGCTGGTGGACTCATCGGTGAAGTCAACTATTATCGGCAGTGCGCTGATGGTGAGCGTGGAGTTGAAAGCTGCCGTGGGGATAATACCCAGGGCAGAAGTCCCCAGCCAGGGGCAGTAGTCCACATAGTCGCTGACATTATCGCCCCCGCCATCGTCATTCATCTCGTTCAGCGGGTCAGCGGTGCAGGGTGGGACCTCAACGGTGCCGTTGGGGTCGTAGGGACCGCTGGCGTCTCCCCACCAGTTGTACGTGGCGTCCACGAGCTCGGTAACGTTATTATAAATACCGTAGGAGGCGCTGCCCACGATATCGTTGTAGTTGATGTGAAGGGTGACATTAGAAAAGTTTCCCAGGTAAATCCCGTTATCGCAATTGGTTATATTGTTGCACTGAAACGCTATATCGCCCATGGAGAAGTGTGAATTGTTATAAACATTTACTCCTATGTCATTCATATCCTCGAGGTATATTCCATCACTGCCGCTGGTAATGGTGTTGCTCTTGACCTGGAGGTCTCCCATGGTGAACGAGGAGTCCTCATACATCTCATAGCCCAGATATTCAATTCCCTCCACATATATTCCATAATCAGAGCTGTCAATAGTATTGCCATTCGCCTGGAAATCGCCCATCTCAAATGAGGAAGTGTTATACATGTAATAGCCCATGCCATAGGGGCAATAAAGGTCGATGCCACAACTATCACTGTTAACGGTATTGTCATTCACCAGAAAATCGCCCATTACGAAGGAGGAGCTTCCATACATATAATAGCCTAAATCGTAGGGGCTATAGACATAGATACCATAATCATAGCTATCAACGTCGTTCCTGTTGAACTCTATATTCCCCATAGTAAAGGAGGCATCATTGTGCATATAGTAGCCGAAGTATTCGACACTCTCGGGGTAAATCCCGTAACCATCACTGCTGGTAATCACATTGTCATTGATTTGGAAGTCTCCCATTATGAAAGAGGAGTCGTTATACATGTGGGAGCCAAGGTGTTCTAAGTACTCTATATACATTCCATCGTCGTAGCTGGTAATGTTATTATTGTTGAGCTGGATACTACCCATTTCCAAGGTGGACTGGTCATACATGTCATAGCCGAGATAATCAATAAGATAATCCGCGTATATCCCGTACTCATCCTCGCTGTTGATAGTGTTGTTATTGAATTGGATGTCCCCCATTACGAACGAGGAGCTGTCATACATGTCCTCACCGAAGTCCTCAACTAGATATTCCTCAATATAAATTCCCGAATCATAGCTGGTAATGTTATTGTTGTTGAACTGGATACTACCCATCTCAAAGGCGGAGTTATCCTCCATGGAATAGCCAAAATATTCAAAATAATCATCCACGTATATCCCGTAATAATCGCTGGTAATGTTGTTGTTATTGACCTGGATGTCCCCCATGGTGAACGTGGAGTCGTTATACATGTCCTCACCAAACGAATAAAATTCATACAGAGCAATCCCCTCCTCCCAGCTGGTAATGTTGTTATTGTTGAACTGGATATTGCCCATTTCAAAGGATGAATTCCCATACATCTCATAGCCGACGTATTCTATATAATCCAGGTATATCCCGTCTTCATCCTCGCTGTAGACGTCGTTGCCGTTTACCTGGATGTCCCCCATTACGAACGAGGAATCGTCATACATATCATAGCCGAAGTAGTCAGCCAGGTAGTCGAGATACATCCCCTGGTCGTAGCTGGTAATGTTATTATTGTTGAGCTGGATATTGCCCATCTCAAAGGTGGACTGGTCATACATCTCATAGCCAAGGTAATATATCTCATCCAGGTATATCCCGTAATCATCCTCGCTGGTGATTACATTGCCGTTGACCTGGATGTCCCCCATGGTGAACGAGGAGTCGTTATCCATCTCGTAGCCGAAATAGTAAAAGTAGTCCAGATACATTCCCTCGTCGTAGCTGTCAATGGTGTTGTTATTGAACTGGATACTGCCCATCTTAAAGGCGGAATTTTCACTCATGTCATAGCCGAGGTATTCAATATAATCCAGGTATATTCCTTGGTCATCGTCGCTGTAGATGTCGTTGCCGTTTACCTGGATGTCCCCCATGGTGAACGAGGAGTCGTCATACATCTCATAGCCGAAGCAGTCAGCTAGATAGTCGAGGTCCATCCCCTCGCCGTCGCTGTCAATGGTGTTGTTGTTGAACTGGATATCGCCCATCTCAAAGGTGGAAGCGCCATTCATGTTATAGCCGAGATCGTAAATCTCATCCAGGTATATTCCTTTGTCATCCTCGCTGTAGATGTCGTTGCCGTTTACCTGGATGTCCCCCATTACGAACGAGGCGTAGTCATACATATTATAGCCTAATTCTTCAGCCAGATAGTCGAGATACATTCCCTCGTCGTAGCTGTCAATGGTGTTGTTATTGAACTGGATACTGCCCATCTTAAAGGCGGAATTTTCACTCATGTCATAGCCGAGGTATTCAATATAATCCAGGTATATTCCTTGGTCATCGTCGCTGTAGATGTCGTTGCCGTTTACCTGGATGTCCCCCATGGTGAACGAGGAGTCGTCATACATATCATAGCCGAAGCAGTGAGCCAGGTATTCAAAATACATTCCATCAGCATTGTAGCTGTCAATGGTGTTATTGTTGAACTCTATATTGCCCATCTCAAAAGCGGAATTCTGGTTCATGTTATAGCCGAAATCATACATATCCTTGACGTGAATGCCGTAACCGTCGCTGTCAATGATGTTGCCGTTCACCAGTATATCCCCCAGCGTGACCGCTGAATTGTCATACAGGTCGTAGCCGATATAGTCACTATACTCTATATATATGCCTTCATAGTCGGAGTCGCCTGTGTTAATGGTGTTGTTCTGAATGGAAACATCCCCCATCGCAACACTGGAATCGTCTTCCAGGTCATCGCCCACCTCGTAGGCGTAAAAATAGATGCCGTCGTCGTCCACCGTTATGTCGTTGCCCTCAATGTAAACGCTTCCCACGGTAAGGGAGGCGTCATTGTCGTAATACCTCCAGTAGCCGATGTCGGAAACACTAATGCCATCGCTGAGTGGCTGGGTGGAGTATATGCTGTTGTTGTTGATTTCCAGGTCGCCGAAGGTCCCCGCGGTAGTGCCGTCCCAATAGCCGGCATCGTAGTAGTCCACATCCACGGCGGCCTCTGTCTGGTTCACGAAGGTATTGCCGTTGATGAGCACATCGCCGACGGCAACGGTGGTGTCGGTAAGGTAATCAAAGTAGCCGTAAAAATCAATGCCTTCACTGCCGTTATAGAAGCTGTTAGCCGACATATTGATATCGCCCAGCGAGATGTCTCCATCGTTGAGTTCCTGAATATAGATTCCGTCAATATAAATGCCGTAAGCGCTTCCATTCAGGTAGAACACGTTGTCCACAATGTCTACGTCGCCACTAGCAGCAGTTAAGCTCGGCACAGCGGCGTCGTAGTCCAGGTCAACATCAGCATAAACCCCATCGCTGGTGGTGTTGAAGGTGTTGCCGCTGACCAGTATATCGTCGCTGGAATAGCTGACGGTGAGGTTGTCGGTGGTGATGCTAAAGTTAATCCCGTAACCAACATTGCAGATTGTGTTGTCCAGAATGGTGAAACCGCCGTCATTGGCGTCAATACCCTCGCTGGTGGCACTGGTGATATTAAATCCCTCTACGGTGATGCCGCTGGCGTTGAGGGCTAAAATCGCCGCCGCGCCACCACCGTCAATGGTGGTGGTGGCATTCCCCGCGCCGCTGAGGGTGATATTGGCGTTAAGGAAGGTTATGGGGAAGGTCTCGTTGCCGGCATTATAGGTTTCTGAAGCCACCTGGATGATATTGGGGTCAGTGCGGCTGGCTCCGGCGGGAACGGTGTTCACCGCGTGGGTGATGGTCTTCCAGGCTGTCCCTGGCGTTAAGCCATCGTTACCATCGCTCCCGTTGTTGACATTTACATAGTAAGTCGTCCCCGGGCTTGCCGCCACCGGCGTTGCTGCTAGCGCCGCTGCCATACCCAGGGAGAGCACTAATGACAGGGCGACCAGAATAGAAGTAGCTTTCAATGAATTAAACATGGCTCACCTCCGGAATGAGCATATTAAGGTAAATGTAACCTGAAATGCCCTCTCCTGTCAATAGAAGAGCAGAAGGCATCCTTGTATTATTCCGGGGAGCTGGGCTAAAATGGGAAGGTATTATGAACTGTGTGGGCATTGATATGGTGGAGATAGGGCGTGTTGAGGCGGCGGTAAAGCGGTGGGGGGGAAGATTTCTCCGCCGGATTTATACCGAAGCCGAGCTTAAAATCTGCGGCGGAAATGTCTCATCCCTGTCCTGCCGCTTCGCCGGCAAGGAGGCGGTGATGAAAATGCTGGGCACCGGGGTTAAAGGGGTTAGCTGGCGGGAAATTGAAATCCTGCCCGATAGTCTGGGCAAGCCCCTGGTGCAGCTTTATGGTCGGGCTAAGCGCCGGGCGGCAGAGCTGAATCTCCGGGAGTTCTCCATCAGCCTTTCCGATACTCACCAGTTCGCCGTCGCTATCGCTGTGGGAAGCTAGTGCGGATGCTTATTAATTAAAGCGGGCTTCTGCTATAATTGGGGCGATATGTTAGCCCGGGTAACCAGCTGCGCGGTGGTCGGTCTGGAAGGAGCCGTAGTAGAAGTAGAGGTTGATATAGCTTCGGGGCTGCCGGCATTTACCATTGTGGGTCTGCCCGATAAGGCGGTCCAGGAAGCCCGGGAAAGGGTCAGGGCGGCTATCAGGAACTCGGGATACACTTTCCCCAACCGCCGCATCACCGTCAACCTTGCCCCTGCCGATTTGAAGAAGGAAGGTCCCGCCTACGATTTACCCATAGCCGTGGGCATTCTGTTAAGCTCAGGACAGATAACCGCCGAGCCCGCCCGCACCCTGTTTATCGGGGAGCTGTCTCTCGACGGCAGGTTGCGCCACACGCAGAGCATATTGCCTATGGCGGCTTTAGCCCGGGCTCAAGGTCTGTCCAACGTCTTCCTGCCGGTGGACAATGTCAGGGAGGCTTCGCTGGTGGATGAGCTCAGCCTCTTCCCCACGGAATCGCTCTCCCAGCTTGCGGCTCATCTTGAAGGCGGGGCGCCGATAGCGGAGTATCACCGCGACCGCAAATGGGAGGAAGAGGTCCTGGAGCACTATCCCTTTGACCTCAGCGACATCAAGGGGCAGGAGCATGCCAAGAGGGCCCTGGAGGTAGCCGCCGCCGGAAGACACAACATACTTATGGTGGGACCGCCGGGGAGCGGCAAGACGATGCTCGCCCGCTCCCTGCCCTCAATACTGCCCCCGCTTATTATGGATGAAGCCATTGAGGTAACCAAGATTTACAGCGTTACCGGCCTCCTGCCGCCGGATAAACCGTTGATTATCGAGCGTCCCTTCCGCTCCCCCCATTACACCATCTCCCCCGCGGGACTGGTGGGCGGCGGGCAGTGGCCCCGTCCCGGGGAAATCAGCCTCAGCCATTATGGAGTGCTCTTTTTGGACGAGTTCCCTGAGTTCGGGCATGCCGCCCTGGAGTCGCTGCGGCAGCCGATGGAAGACCGCGTAATCACCGTCAGCCGGGCGCAGGGAAGTGTCACCTTTCCCGCCAATTTTATGCTGGTGGCGGCGATGAATCCCTGCCCCTGCGGCTATTACGGCGACCCCTTCAAGGAATGCAAGTGCTCCTCGGGAGAGGTCTCCCGCTATCACAAGAGAATAAGCGGACCGCTGCTCGACCGCATTGACATCTTCGTGGAGGTCCCCCACATTGATTATGAAAAGCTCACCGAGGAGAGGGCGGTGGAGAAATCGGAGAAGGTCAGGGAGAGGGTAAAACGGGCGCAGCAGACCCAGCTGGAGCGGTTCCGGGGGACGAAGCTAAGCGGCAATGCCGGTATGATGCCGGCGGAGGTAAAGCAGTTCTGCCTCACCGAGCCGACGGCGCAGAGCCTGCTTCGCGCGGCGATGAAGCAGCTCCATCTTACCGCTCGCGCCTTCCACCGCATTCTCAAGGTCTCCCGCACCATCGCCGACCTTGAGGGCAGCGACATCATCAAGACTGCGCACCTCGCCGAAGCCTTGCAGTATCGCCACAAGGAAATAGTCTAGGCGCCTTTCCCTCCTCTGCGGCGCCGGGAAAATCAAGCGATGCTGCGCTCGGGGAGCGCCATTCGGAGAAAGAGTCTCTCCGGCATATGCCGTGCTTGGTATGTTGAATATTTAAGGGTAAAACGGCGAAAAATGCCCTGGGTGGTGGGGTTTTACTCGAAGTATCGCCTGAAGAGGTAATCTAGGTATAGAGCACCAGCCAGAGGACACCGCCGGCGATGGTAAGGAGTATCCCCAGCACCAGGGCGATTCTGCCCCCTACCTGCCAGGCGTTCAGCCAGAGACGCTCCGGCTCGTGAAATAAGAATTCCCCCAGGTCCCGCTTGGTGGACTTGGAGTTATAGTAGCTCTTTACCTCTCTCCTGTTCCAGAGCAGAAAGGCAACCCCCAGTGCCAGAAAAAAGACTCCCATCGCCAGGATAGCCTGGCAAGCTCCCAGCGTCATAGCTTATTTAAGCTCCACGGTGGCTCCCGCAGCCTCCAGCTTTTGCTTTATGGTGTTTGCTTCTTCCGGGGAGATGTTTTCCTTTACCGTCTGTGGGGCAGCTTCAACGAGGTCTTTAGCTTGCTTCAGTCCCAGCTCGGTTAACTCGCGCACCGCCTTGATGACCTCAATTTTCTTGTCTCCGATGCTCTTTAGCACCACGGTGACCTCTGCCTTTTCTTCCGCCTCCGGTGCTGCAGAAGGCTGAGCAGCAGCCGCAGCGGGCGCAGCCCCTACCGCCACCGGAGCAGCGCTAATCCCGAACTCTTCCTCCAGCGATTTAACCAGGTCAACCAGGTCCAGTGCCGTCATCTCTTTAATAGCGGCGATAATCTCCTCCTTGCCTATTCCTTTCGCCGCTTTCTTCTCTTTTGTCGCTTTGGGCTTCTCTGCTTTTTCTTCCTGTGGAGCTTCCTCTACTTTTTCCTCTGGTGTCATTCTTTTCCTCCTTAAGTGCTGATTTTTTGAATTCTAGCCTCGAGCAAAACCATCAGCCTTTGCATCGGGGCGCTGAGTATGCCGTTCAGGTTAGCCAGGGGGGCTTGGAGCTGCCCCATCAGCCGGGCAATGAGGACTTCCCGGGAGGGCAAATTAGCCAGGCTCATAACCTCGCTGGCGGCAAGCACCCGTTTCCCCAGTAACCCGCCCTTGAAAGTCAGCGGTAAGTCGGCGGACTTGATATGCTGGCTAAGAGCTTTAACCGGCAATACCACATCATCGTAGCCAAAAGCTAGGGCTAGGGGACCATCAATGAGGCGGGACATCTCCGTCCTTTCCGCCTTTTCCAGGGCAAGGCGGAGCAGGGTATTCTTGACCACATGGTACTCCACGCCTATCTTTGCCAGCTCTCCCCGCAGCTCGTTCATTTGCTTGGCGGTAGCGCCTTTATAGCTGGTCATAACTGTAATGGTGCTGCGAGACAAAGCCTCAGCCAGCGTACCGACTATCTGTTCCTTTCTTTCCCGTAACATTTCTCGCCTAAAAATAACCCTCGTGTCAGTGACACGAGGGCGAGTCTCCAACTTTGCCTCAGCAGGAATTTAAACCCCAGGGGGTCCCTGCAGTCACTGGCAGTGGCTATATTATATCAGAGTCAACCGGCTAAAGCCAGTGTTGCTCCGAGGTCTAGCTTAATTCCCGGTCCCATGGTAGTGCACAGCGAGATTGAGGCAATATATTGTCCTTTCACCCCGGCGGGCTTTGCTTTCATGATGGCTTCCATTATCGCCCCTAAATTTCCCAGGAGCTTGTCTTTCTCAAAGCTGGCTTTACCCAGCGGCAGGTGAATAATCGCCGTTCGGTCAAGGCGGAACTCCACCTTGCCCTGGCGGACTTCGCTTATGGCGCGGGATAAGTCCTGGGGGGGCACCACGGTAGATGCCTTGGGATTGGGCATCAAGCCGCGCCGTCCCAGGATACGCCCGAGCTTGGCTACCTTGGGCATCATATCGGGGGTGGCTATGGCGACATCAAAGTCAAGCCAGCCGTCCTCAATTTTCTTGACGATGTCATCGGCACCGGCATAATCCGCCCCGGCTTCCAGGGCGAGCTTCATCGCTTCACCCTGGGCGAATACCAGCACCCGTACTGTCTTGCCCAGTCCGTGGGGCAGCGAGGCGATTCCTCTTACCTGCTGGTCCGAGGCGCGGGGGTCAACCCCCATCCTTATGTGGAGCTCAACCATCTCATCAAATTTGGTGTAGCAAGCCTTCTTAGCTAGTTCAACAGCTTCTTCAGGCGGATACCGGCGCTCTTTATCAATGAGCTTTGAGGCTTCCTGATATTTCTTGCCCCGGTGTGCCATCATTCCACCTCCACTCCCATGCTGCGGGCGGTGCCGGCGATAATCTTGGCCGCCTTCTCAATGTCGGTGGTATTGAGGTCTTTCATCTTGGTCCGGGCAATCTCGTGGAGCTTCTCTTTGCTCAGCTTGCCGATTGCCTCTCCTCCCGGGGTGCCGCTTCCCTTCTCCACTCCCAGGGCACGCCGCAGCAAATCGGAAACGGGAGGCATCTTGGTGGTGAAGGTAAAAGACCGGTCGGCATACACGGTTATTTCCGCAGGGATGATAAATCCTTCCTGGGAAGCGGTCCGGTCGTTATATTCCTTGCAAAAAGCCATAATGTTGACCCCGTGCTGTCCCAGGGCGGGTCCTACCGGTGGTGCCGGCGTAGCCTTGCCCGCAGGTATCTGGAGCCGGATAATCGTCTTTACTTTCTTTGCCATTAGACTATATCTTTTCCACTCCTAAAAGGTCTAGCTCCACCTCAGTTTCCCGACCAAACAAGGATAATAACACAATCAGTTTCCCTTTGCTGAGGTTAATTTCGTCCACCTTGCCGATAAAATCAATAAACGGTCCGTTGACCACACGGACGCTTTCCCCCTTCTGGAAGGTCGTGGTAACCTCGGAGGGAGTTTCCTGCATCCGCGCCAGGATGCGGTCGGCTTCCTCGGTGGCTAAGGGCACCGGCTTAACGCCGGCGCTCACGAATCCAACAACGCCGGGGGTATTGCGCACTACATCCCAGCTATGCTCATTGAGTTGCATTCGAACCATGATGTAGCCGGGAAAGGCTTTCCTGTCTATGGTGCGGCGCTTCCCTCCTTTAATCTCAATCTCCTTGGTTGTCGGTATGACCACTTCAAATACCTCGTGTTCAACATCCATATATTTAATCCGCTGCTCCAGGTTTCTTTTTGCTTGCTCTTCGTGTCCCGAGGACACATACAGCAAATACCACTGTCCTTCTGGCATCGTTTGCTAGCTGCCTATCACCAAGAGGGTGAGCAATTTAGTAAAGCCGTAATCCAGGGTGCCCAGCATCGCTCCGATAATAATACAGATAACAATGACCATGAGGCTCAACCGGAGCACCTCCTGCCTTGTGGGCCAATGTGCTTTCCTTAGCTCTGCGACTGCTTCGGTGAAGAAGCTGAATCTCGATTTGCTCTTAGCCATAAATTACTTTGTCTCGCGATGAAGTGTATGCGCGTGGCACCGGGGACAATACTTTTTCAACTCCAGTCTCTGGGAGTCATTTTTTTTATTCTTCTGGGAAGTATAGGTTATTTGCTGGCATTGCTCGCAGGCTAGATAGATAATTTGGCGTACCTCGCCTTTTTTAGCCATGTCTATTTACCAACTTTGTTGAACACCCCCGCGCCTACCGTCTTACCCCCTTCCCTGATGGCAAAGCGTAATCCCTGCTCCATAGCCACGGGATAAATGGTGTTAATATTCATATGGGTCAGGCTGTCGCCAGGCATAGCCATTTCCACGCCTTCGGGGAGAGTTATGGTTCCGGTAACATCCATAGTCCTGATGAAGAACTGCGGTTTGTAGCCGTTGAAAAACGGGGTGTGTCGACCACCTTCCTCCTTGGTCAGAATATACACCTCAGCCTCTGCTTCCGAGATCGGTTTGGTTGTCCCGGGCGCGGAAAGGACCTGCCCTCTCATTACATCATCCCGCTCTATGCCTCGTAATAAGCAGCCGATGGCATCGCCGGGTTCAGCCAGGTCAACCATCTTATGGAACATCTCTACGCCGGTGACCACTGTTTTCTGTGTTTCCTTGATGCCTACTATTTCTGCCTCATCGCCGACCTTGATAGTGCCTCGCTCCACCCTCCCGGTAACCACCGTCCCCCGTCCTTTGATGCTGAAGATGTCCTCAATGGGCATCAGGAAGGGCTTCTCCTTTTCCCTCTTCGGCAGGGGAATATATTCATCAATAGCATCCAGCAATTTCCATACCCCTCCACACCAGGGGCATTCCCTCTTGCCGCAGCCGCACTCTAAAGCCTTGAGGGCGCTCACCCGGATAATGGGAGTTTTGTCTCCGGGAAACTTATATTTTTTTAGCAAGTCCCTGACCTCCGCTTCAACCAGGTCCAGCAGTTCGGGGTCTTCCATCAGGTCCACCTTGTTGAGAGCGACCAGCATGCTGGGGACTTCTACCTGGCGGGCGAGAAGTATATGCTCTCTTGTCTGGGGCATAGGACCGTCATCAGCGGCGACTACCAGGACTGCCCCATCCATTTGAGCCGCCCCGGTTATCATATTCTTGATGTAGTCGGCATGCCCCGGACAATCAACATGGCAGTAATGCCTCTTCTGGGTTTCGTATTCAATGTGAGCAATGCAGATGGTCAACCCTCGGGCTTTCTCCTCGGGGGCGTTGTCTATGGAGTCATAGGGGCGGAATTCGGTATATTCCATCCCTGCCTTGGAGAGGACCAGGGTCATCGCTGAGGTCAGCGTGGTCTTCCCGTGGTCAACATGACCGATGGTGCCCACATTTATGTGTGGTTTAACCCGCTCATAAACTTTCTTCGCCATTTTTAATTAACCTCCTTTATTCTTAAAAGCCCACAACCAGATTCGAACTGGTGACCCCATTCTTACCAAGAATGTGCTCTACCTGCTGAGCTATGTGGGCCTTACTTGCTAACCTTATATGGAGGGGGTAGGATTCGAACCTACGTAGCCCTTCCGGGCGGCAATTTTACAGACTGCTCCGATTAACCACTCCGGCACCCCTCCTGTTTCGCTACTTTATCATAATCAGACTAAAAAAGCTAATCCCAGCCCGAGAGGGGAGTCGAACCCACTAACCTACCGATTACAAATCGGTTGCGCTACCATTGCGCCACTCG